>VFZK01000397.1 GCA_016871215.1 Acidimicrobiia bacterium
GAACGTTGGATTTCCTGCTGGAGGCCCGTTATGACTGATTCCGCATCCTGCAGCTTGATGACTTTCATGCCATCAGGATACAACAGTCGGAATCTATTCGCAATTACTTATAGCCCAATGTATAGCACGCGAGGCAGGTTGAGCCCAACACCTGCCGTGTCTTTCCTTCCGCCTTCTCCATTCTCTCGGCAACCTCCTCGGCCGCTCGTGTCCATGGCTGTCTTGAGAGTTCGCCTTCTAGCCTCCACTGGGCTTCCAGCGAGTTTGTGCCGCAGGCTGCCTTAACGAGAACCGTCTTGCCCATCTCTCTACCTCAAGGCAAGCCGCGACGATCATGCCACAACTCACAACTTCTTTTTGTCCTCGATTTTCAAAAGCACCGACAGTAGAATCGCCGCATCTACTTGACCTCGGTTCAGCCTTGCCTAGCGACCTTTCTCGATTAGGCAGACTCCCGAATGGGATGAGCCAATCCAAATCAGGCCGCACGACTCGAATAATCCGACGGCTTCGAGGCTTCGGCCTCCAAAGGAGAAGTGCCCCATGATCCGCCTGTTACCAGCAGTGGCCGTGTGCGTATTGACTGCTTCCTCATTCGCCCAAACGAAAAAGATCCTGCTCGAAGGCGATGATATGGAGCTCGCGAAGCGGCTGCAGAAGGTGTCTGCGCAAGCGAAGATCGTTCCAGTCACCGCCGACAATGTCATGAACGAGATTGCGGATGCAGATGCATTCATCGGAAGCATCAAGCCGGAGCACGTGCGGGCAGGCAAGAAGTTGCAGTGGGTGCAGAACATGGGCGCGGGAGTTGAGCGCGTGTTGCACCTCTCGGGCGGAGACGATCTCCGAAACAGCAAAATCACGCTGACCAACAACCAGATCGTGCAAGGCCCAGAGATTGCGGATCACGCCATGGGCATGCTGCTGATGCTCGCCCGTGGCCTTCACACGCTTTACCTGAATACCCAGCAAGGAATCTGGCAGCCGCGTCCTTATCCTGGGATCGAGCTCAATGGACGCACGGCTGTGGTTCTGGGCGTGGGCGGCATCGGAACACAAATTGCGTTCCGCGCCTGGGCTCATGGGATGACGGTCATCGGCGTCGATCCGGAAGACATTCCTTATATGCCGGTGCTCAGCAGGACAGTCAAGCCCGACCAACTGGATGAGGTCCTGCCGCAAGCCGATGTTGTCTTCGTTTCCGCTCCCCACACGCCGATGAGCCACCGAATGCTTGGGCCTCGCCAGTTCGAACTGATGAAGAAAGGAGCTTACTTCATCGCCGTGAGCCGGGGCGGCATCTATGACTTGGACAGTTTGGTTCGGGCGCTGGAGAACAAACGGCTTGCCGGCGCGGGCGTCGACGTGACTGACCCGGAGCCGTTGCCTAAAGGTCACCCGCTCTGGAAGTTCACGAATGTCGTCGTGACTCCGCATATTGCCGGACGTTCGGACAAAGACCGCAACCGAATGGTCAGCACAATCGAGGAGAACATTCGCCGGTTCGTCGACGGCAAGCCTTTGGTGAACGTCGTGGACAAGCAGAGGGGGTATTAGAGCAGCCGGGCCGTGGGCACTCGGACTCTGACGGGACTCTAACGGAGGAGGCAGAGGATCTTACTCCGGGTCCAGGCATGCAAGACTCGAATCTCTCGCGGGAGTTGAATTCGGGTATCGCCTTGCCCGGTGCGCCTTGTCCGCGTAGAGGACAGCTGCCAGAAGGAGCTGCTGCGGTAAACCACGGGGAGGACATCGGCGCTCAAGCAACCGGATTCCCAGGCAGTTCTCTTTCGATCGCTTCCGCAAGGTCAAAGTCTTTTTCAGTAATTCCGCCTGCGCTATGGGTCGTGAGGGTCAGAGTTACATGGCGGTAGGCAATCAGAATGTCGGGATGGTGGTCAGCCTGTTCAGCAAGTTCGGCAACCCGGTTTGCGAACTGCATTGCTTCCGAAAAAGAAGGCCAGGTATATTGCTTCGCAATCTTTTGGCCGCGTAGAGCCCAGCCTGGCAGTCTCTTGAGCCCAGCCTGAACAGTCTCAGCAGCTAGTCTTGCCATTGCCGTTCACCCCTCCCTCTTGGCCTCCTGCCAGAACCGCTCCATCTCTTCAAGACTACTCTGGCTAAAGTCTTTCCCTGCTTCCCTCAACCTGTGTTCGATGTGTTGAAAGCGCGAAATGAACTTCCGGTTGGTTTTTCTGAGAGCGGTTTCCGGGTCGATTTGCAGAAAGCGGGCGATGTTGACGGCAACGAAAAGCAAATCTCCCACTTCCTGCTCGATGCGTGAGCTCTCGGAAGCTGCCGGGGCCTCCAGCAGCGCTTCTTTGAGCTCGTCGACCTCTTCGTGCAGCTTGGCGAATATCTCCTCGACGTTGGGCCAGTCGAATCCCACACGGGCAGCCTTGCTGGTGAGCTTGCTGGCGGTCAGCAAGGCAGGCATCGGAGCGATCCCCTCGAGAATTGAAGGGGGCGGATTCGACGATCCGTTGCCTTCTTGTTTTTCTGCGCGTTCCGAGCGTTTGATGTTCTCCCAGTTCTCGACGACCTCACCTGCGGTCGCTGCGTTCACAGTTCCGAACACGTGAGGATGGCGGCGAACCATCTTGGCCACGATCTTTTTCGCAACGTCATCCACCTGAAACCAGCCTTCATCCTCCGCGACCCGCGACAGAAAAACCACTTGAAAGAGCAAGTCCCCCAGCTCGGAGCAGAATTCCTGCCTGTCGGCGGAATCCATTGCATCGAGCACTTCATACGCTTCTTCCAGCATCATCGGTTTGAGAGTCTCGAGGGTCTGCTCGCGGTCCCACGGGCAGCCGCCAGGCCCGCGCAAGCGGTCTACCAATGCCACCAAGTCCAGAAATCGCTCCCCCTTCATTGCTGAGATCCCCTTTCTACGCCTGTGTATTAATGCGCGCTAATCGGTAAATCACGCGATTGCCACCTTGCCGCTTGGCTTCGTACAAAAGCTGGTCGGCAGATTCGATGAATTCCTTCTCGCTCATGCCTTCGCGGTACTCCGCAATTCCGGCGCTGATGCCGATGGTCCCTTCAAATTCTCGCCGCACCGCGGCTCTCAGCCGATCGACCAGCGACGCAGCTTGGGCCAGCTCTGTATCTGGCAAAATAAGCACAAACTCATCGCCCCCGTAGCGAAACGCGGCATCGACCCTTGCGCGTATCTCGCTGGAGACCCGTTTGCCGATCGCCTTCAGCAAGCGGTCGCCGGCCAGGTGCCCGTGGGTGTCATTGTAGTGCTTGAACCGGTCGAGATCGAATATGCAAAGGGAAAACCGGGTGCCCCGCCGGCTGGACCGCTCCATTTCTCGCCGCAGTTGCTGAAAGAAGTGCCTCTGGTTGTACAACCCGGTGAGGTCATCCGTCAGCGTGAGCTGTTTCAACTTTCTCTCGAGGCGAACGCGCTGTGTCACGTCCGTCAGAAGAATCAGGAAGCCGACGTTCAGGTCGACCGCTGGCTCGATCGGGCGGATGACGATGCGCGCCCAAAAGGAGCGGTTCTTCGAGCTGGAGATGCGCACCTCCTCTTCGATGCAGTCGCGCCTGAGGTTCTTACCCAGCATGTTGAAGATTGCTCGGGTACGCCGGCTAACGATGACCTCATGAACAAAACGGCCAATGGCTTCCGAAGCGGTCAGCCCAAGCAAGGTCTCCGATCCGGAGTTGAAAGTGATGATGCGGCCTTCCGGATCGATCGACAGGATGGACGTGTCATCGGCAGCATTGAGAACCAGTTCCAAATAGATCTTGGACTTTCGGATCTGTTCGAAAAGCCTCGCATTCCTCCACGCCAGGGCGATTTGCGAAGCCACCGCCTCAAAGAAGGCGATTTCGCTGTCGGCGAGCCGATCGCCGGCGGCCTCTTGAACAGCCAGCCGGCACACCCAGCACTTCGCCTTCTGACTTCAGCGGCACAGCCAACCCGACTGGCGCCACTGCTGCCAACCCACTCTGCTCCGCGTCGTGGGCACTCGAGACCACCGTTGTGCCTGACGCAACAGCCCGCTCGACCGTTCCATGCCCGTTCGATATCTCGACGAAGCTCTCATGACTACCCTGCCCTGCGCGCGCCTGCTGCGTGCGAACCAGCGATCGTCTCGCTTCGTCAAAGCGAAACACGTCGATGCGCCGCTCGGGAAAATGTTCCCGCAGAAGCACGACAGCCGACTCCAGCAACTTCTCGACCACCAAAGCCGCCGTCAAATGCTTGCCAATGCTATTGATCAATTCCAACTGCCAGGATCGTCGTTGTTCTAAATCCAGCAGCCTCGCGTTGTCGACAGCCACCGCAATCTGGTCTGCCATCAGGCTGAGCAGTTGCACCTCCTGGTGGTGGTACGCGGCCTCGTTTCTGCTGGCAAAAAACATCGCGCCCATGAGCCGCTCTTTCACCAGTAGAGGAACAAAAACCAAGGAATTGGCTCCCTCGCACATCACCAGGTGGGCGTCTGCCGCAGGAATTCGGCCGGCGACATCGGTGACGACGACGGCGCTGCGCCGCTCGAACAATCCCGCAAGGAAAGGCAGTCCTGAGGGAATGCGATGGCGATGCTGCGGCGTTGCGCTGCGGTCCAGCAGGAGCGTAAACAGGTCGATGAACGGTTCGTGCTCGTCGATCAAGGCTAGTGTAGTGTCCAAGAATTAGATGGACAGTTGGTTTTGAGGTTTTCTGGTTCTGGGTTGAGTACAACCGGGCTGAATTTGCTCAAGAGTCTGACGACACCGCGAGAGTTTTGCCACGATGGATTCGACCGTGGCTGTCCAAACAAAGGGTTTCGGCTTTTCATTCCACACCTGTAAAAACTCCTCCATCGCCTTGATCAAGTCGGGGACACTGCGGAATGAACCACGGCGGATTCGTTTGGACGTCAATTCGGCAAACCAGCGTTCCACCAGATTGAGCCAACTGGAACTGGTCG
>VFZK01000398.1 GCA_016871215.1 Acidimicrobiia bacterium
GCATCCCGCATTCTTAGACCCACTGCCCCTGCCTCCGCAACCTTTTTCCGGCTCATTCCGTTTTCCTCCCATGGGCCGATTTACCGGGCGAGATCAGGAGGTCTGAATTTGGCCAGGCTGCTTCGCTTGGCGCCGTAGAGGAAATAGATCATCAGGCCCAGGAACAGCCAGATCACGAAGCGCACCCAGGTCATCCAGGGCAATTGGGCCATGAGATAAGCGCAGGACGCGATGCCCAACAGGGGCACCCAAGGCACCCAGGGGCAACGAAAGGGTCGCGGCCGTGCCGGTTCCCGCACGCGGAGAATAATGACGCCGATGCCTACCAGGACAAAGGCGAACAGCGTGCCAATGTTCGTCAGCTCGACGGCTTCGTTGATATCCATGAAGCCTGCAAAAGTGGCCACAAAGACGCCTGTAAGAATCGTGGTGACATGCGGCGTGCGGAAGCGTGGGTGAACGGCAGAGAAGCCTTTCGGCAGGAGGCCATCGCGCGACATAACGAAGAAGATGCGTGGCTGGCCGAGTTGAAATACCAATAGCACGGCCGTCATGGACACGACGGCGCCAAACGCGACAAATCCGGCAGCCCAATCGAGATGCACAGCGTTCAGGGCTGTCGCCAACGGCTCAGCCGTCCCAAGCTGCCGGTAAGGCACAATTCCAGTGAGCACGGCCGTGATAAGAACATAGAGCACCGTACAGATCGCCAGCGACGCGATCATTCCCACCGGCATGTCGCGTTGCGGATTACAAGCTTCTTCGGCGGTCGTGGAGATGGCATCGAAACCAATATAGGCAAAGAAAATGAGGGCGGCTCCAGTCGCGATGCCAGTCCAGCCGTTCGGCGCAAAAGGGCGCCAGTTAGCGGGCTGAACATAGAATGCCCCGACAGCGATGAAGCCCAGGACAACGGACAGCTTGATGAACACCATGACAGCGTTGAGACGGGCGCTTTCTTTGATTCCGATGACGAGGACGATCGTAATCGCGCCGACGACAAGCATCGCAGGGAGATTCATCACCACAGGTATTGAGCCCAGGCGGGGCGCATTCGCCAGGATCTCGGCGCTTTGGTGGGCGGTGCGATAGTCTGTCGTGAGCCATCCCGGCAGATCCACGCCGAAACCACGCAGCAGTTCCTTGAAGTACCCCGACCAGCTCACGGCCACCGCCACATTGCCGATGGCGTATTCGATGATCAAATCCCACCCGATGATCCAGGCGACTAGTTCGCCCAGCGTCGCGTAGGCGTAGGTGTAGGCGCTCCCCGAAATGGGAATCATCGAAGCGAACTCGGCGTAGCACAAAGCGCAAAAGCCGCAGGCCACCGCCGTCAGCAAGTAAGACAACATGAGGGCCGGGCCCGCTCCCGGGCGCTCCAGCGTGCCGGCCACGGCCGAACCCGTGGTCGCGAAAATGCCGGCGCCAATAATGGCGCCAATACCCAGGGCCGTCAGATCCACCGCTGTCAGCGTGCGCTTCAGGCTGTGCCCCGAACGCTCTGCGTCGAGCAGGAGGCGATCGGCAGGTATTGTTCGAAAGAGGAAGTTCGGCAAAGAGGCGTCCTCGCGCTTCACGAGGAGAACGGATTCAAGAGGGGTCGAACGGCTATCCGTCAACGATGCCTTACACTCGTTCCAAGCCGGCGAATTTCTGCACCATCTTCTTGATCCCGTATCCGGGAAAGCTGACGGTCAACTTCGATTCCTCACCGTCGCCTTCGCAACGTACAATGTACCCAACGCCGAATCTTGGATGGCGCACATAGATCCCCTGTCTGAAACGATTCCTTTCGGCTGGTTCGGGCTTCTTGCCGGGCGTGAGATCGATTTGTTTGCCCCGCTCACGATAGAACTGCTCAATGCTCTCGCGTGAATTGTAAGTCGGGCCTTCGTAAGCAATGGCTCCGCGCACCAGGCGGCCAGGCGAGAGATCTTCGAGCAGCGAGGAAGGAACCTCGGAGAGAAATCGCGAGCGTTTGGTCGTGTTCGGACCCTCACCGAACAGCACAGACCGGGACAAAGCGCGTGTGAGGAACAGCTTCTTTTCCGCGCGGGTCATGCCGACGTAGCAGATACGCCGCTCTTCCTCGAGTTGTTCCGCCTTGTCAAGGGAGCGGTTGTGAGGAAAGAGACCTTCTTCGAGCCCGACAACGAACACCAGCGGGAATTCCAGCCCCTTGGCGCTGTGCAGACTCATCAGACACACACGTGCGCGCTCGTCGAAATCGTCGGTATCCGAGACCAGGGCCGCATGGTCCAGAAAGTCGGCCAGCCTCTCTTGGCGTTTTTCCGCGTCCAGAGCCGCATTTGCCAGCTCTTTCAGGTTCTCCAACCTTGTCGCCGCCTCTTCGGAGCCCTCGGATTCCAGCCAGTTGGCGTAGCCCGATCCCATGATGACACTGCGCACCAACTGCGAGAGCGTGCACTCGTGGGACTGCTCCAGAAAGGCTTGTATCAAGCTGCGAAAATCAGCCAGTGCCTTCAGCGCTCTGGCCGGAAGGCTTCGCGCTTCGACGATGCGCTCCAAAGCCTGCCAAAGCGAAACGCCCTGTTGCCGAGCCTCGAGTTCCAAGGCTTCGAAACTCGTCTTTCCGATGCCCCGGGACGGCGTGTTGATGATACGCAACAGACTGATGGAGTCCTGCGGGTTCAGACAGAGCTTGAGATAGGACAGAATGTCCTTCACCTCTGCCCGTTCGTAGAAGCTGAATCCTCCCACGACGATGTACTTCAGGTTCGTGCGCCGGCAGGCCTCTTCGAACTGGCGCGATTGGAAGTTGGTGCGGTAGAGGACGGCTGCGGAGTCGCCCGGGTGCCGTCGCTGGTGTTCGAGGATCTGGTGCGCGACGAACAGAGCTTCGGTTTCGGCATCTGGAGCTTCATAGAGGGCGACCGGATCGCCGCCAGTTCTCTCGGTCCACAGGGTCTTGCCAGTTCTCGATGCGTTCTTTGCTACCAGCGACCCAGAGGCATCCAGAATGTTTTTCGTCGACCGGTAGTTCTGCTCCAGCTTGATGATGCGGGCGTTTGGGTAGTCCTTTTCGAAGCTGAGAATGTTCTGGATGTCGGCCCCACGCCAGCTGTAAATCGACTGGTCCTCATCGCCCACCACGCAGAGGTTTTGGTGCTTTTCGGTCAGCTGGCGCATCAACCGGTACTGGGTGCGGTTGGTGTCTTGATACTCATCCACCATCAGGAAACGGTACTGATGGTTGAGCGTTTCCCGAATCGACTCGTGCTGGCCAAGAAGGTCAACGGTTTTCAACAGAAGATCGTCAAAGTCCAGCGCGTTGGCACGCCGTAGTTTCTGCTCGTACTTTTCATAAACGACCGCCATCCTCTCAGTTGCCGGGTCATGGGCCCGCCGATAGGCTTGGGCTGGGTCGAGACCGTGGTTCTTCGCATAGCTGATGTGCGACAAAACAGACCGGGGCTGCAGCGCTTTCTCTTCGAGCCCCACGTCTTTCAGGCAACTCTTCACCACACTGAGTTGGTCGGCCTCGTCATAAATCGTGAAATCGTTGCCGTAGCCAATCGTAGAGATATGACGGCGTAGCACACGGACGCAGAACGAATGAAACGTGGCAATCAATGGACTGCCGAGACGAGTGCGCAACAATGCGGCAGTCCGTTCCTTCATCTGCTCGGCAGCCTTGTTGGTGAAGGTCACGGCCAGGATGTTCTCAGGGCGGACTCGGTGCTCCTCGACCAGATAAGCGATGCGGTAGGTGATGACGCGCGTCTTCCCACTTCCGGCGCCGGCCAGGATGAGAACGGGCCCTTCGGTGGTGCGAACCGCTTCGAGCTGTTGGGAATTGAGCGCCTGATCCAGATTCATCATCGCCGGGCATTCTAAGGACTCCATTCCCGAAAATCAAATGGGGGATCGTTGCCGTTTGCAACTAGAAATGGCTTACTCGGCCTCCGCAGCGGCCGGGCGGATCCAAGGCTTCAAAGTGTTCCTGGTACCGCACGACGGAGGCACCGCGATCCCGGTTTGGCCTGGCACAGCTCCGGCGGCCAGATAATCCTAATCTCTGCGATATCTCTGCCGATGAGGCATTTTATGACTGTGAGCGTGGACGTTTCGGTGACGAAACTTGAGCATCTGATCAATCGAGCAGGCGACATGAAAGTGTTGCCGTCCGTGGCTCGAAAAGTCATGGAGATGGTCGAGCGGGATGATGTCTCCGGAAGCCAGCTTGCCGAAGTTATTTCCAAAGACCAGGCGCTCTCGGCGCACTTGCTCAAGGCGGCCAATTCGGCTCTGTTTGGGCTGCCACGCGAAATCACCACCGCCCTGATGGCCGTCAACGTTCTGGGATTCAAGAACACTCGGGACATGACGATCATGGCGGCGACTCGGGGTGTGTATAAGCGATTCGGTATCACCGAAAAGATGCTTTGGACCCACTCCATATCGGCTGCGATCGGCGCCAAGACGATCGCCAGCCGGTACGCACCCTTCGTGCGTGACGACGCGTTCATCTGCGGCCTGCTGCACGATGTGGGCAAGGTGATCCTGAACAACGAATGCCCTGACCTTTTCGCTCAAGTCATGATGCGAACGTACAACGAGGGTGAAACATCCATTCGCGCTGAGAGTACAGTGCTGGGCTACACGCACACCGAAGTCGGGGCGGCGATCACTGCGAAGTGGAACTATCCCAAGGTCATTTCCACAATTATTCTGCAGCATCACCGGGACGAGGAAGCCCGGCCGCCGATAGAGGACCCTGCCAGTTTGAAGGTTCTCGCTTGTGTGGATCTCGCCAATACTGGGTGCAAAGTCTCAGAGGGTGTTTAAAAATCCGATGATAGATCGGAAACCGCTGGACAAGTGAGATTCGATGCATTAAAAGAACATGGGAACCCAGACCAACAGCGAGGTCTCCCCTGTCGACTCCGATTGAAACGCAGC
>VFZK01000399.1 GCA_016871215.1 Acidimicrobiia bacterium
CCTGTTGTTCCCGGCCAATTCCAGTTGACCCCCACGCGTGCGGCGATTTCTATAGCAAACTCCTTTGAAACGCGTTCCCTTTGCTATCTGATCTACGGGCGCTTACCGCCCGTGACTAACGGATTACGAAACAAGGCCGATTATACATCAGAACCCCTACCGGTTTGTGATACTGTTTTGGGCTTTGATTTGCGGTGCGCGTCAGTACCAGCAGGAGACCGATGAACCAAAGGGAGCCGAATGCGCGAGTATCTTGAGGTCGCTGTCGAAGCGGCGAAATTGGGCGGGGAAGTCCTGAAGCAGTACTACGGTCAGGTGAAGGAGATCGAGTACAAAGGCGAGATCAACCTCGTAACCAACGTTGACAAACGGTCCGAGAAACTCATCGTCGAGCTGTTGAACTCTCGGTTCCCCAAGCATTCGGTTCTGGCAGAAGAAGGCACCGACATGGCTGGATCTTCGGAGTACAAGTGGGTGATCGACCCGCTCGACGGCACAACCAACTACGCGCACGACTACCCTCTTTTCTGCGTGTCGATCGGCCTTGAAAAGAAAGGGGAGATCGTCGCGGCTGCCGTGTACCAGCCGATCTTCGAAGAGTTGTTTGTCGCCGAGAAGGGCGCAGGAGCCTATTTGAACGGTCGCAGGATTCATGTGTCCCGAGTCGGCAATCTGAAACAGGGGCTGCTTTCCACTGGATTCCCTTACGATGTCTTGGAGAATCCCGGCCAAGCCATGAAGGACTTCCGCTACTTCGTGGATTCGGCGCAAGCGGTCCGGCGTGATGGTTCGGCTGCGCTCGATCTTTGTTACGTTGCTATGGGTCGTTTCGACGGCTTCTGGGAAGCTCGTTTGAAACCGTGGGATACGGCAGCAGGCATACTCATCGTCACCGAAGCGGGCGGCCGGGTGACCGATTTTCAAGGCGGGTACTATTCGATCTACCGAGACGAAGTCGTCGCCAGTAACGGCCTGTTGCACGATTCGATCTGTGAAGTGCTGCGGCGCGCCCGGCAATGAGCCGCGCAACCGGTGTCTAGCCGGGCACTGCTGGCAGCGTTCTGCGGTAGAACCAGCCAGGCCGCTGATCTGAAGAACTCCACGAATGGAAGAACCTGAGAGGCTGCTGTTTCGACGCGAGCCATGGTCATGGACAAGCTTTGCCTTGAACGGATCAGTAACCGTCTCGCCCTCGGTGATTCGGCAGGATTGCTGTTTTGCCGCGCTCGCGAGTTCCTATCCCGCTTTTGGCTTTCGACCTGTCTCGGCCTGTTCGCTGGCGTTCCGGGTTTGGCTCACACGACCGGCATCAGCTACGGAGAAATTCAAATCGGCACGCAGGAGGTCGAAGTCCGATTGCAGGTCAACGTTCGGGAGCTGCAGTTTGTGGCTGAGCTGGACGCAAACCACGACCGGCAGCTCGCTGCGGACGAACTTGAATCAGAGCTCAAGCGGTTTGCGCCAGAACTCTTGAAGCATTACCGGATCGGAACCGATCGCGAGGAAGGCAAGGGAACACTTCAGAAGGTGTCGTTTCGTGCCCCGTCTGGTGAGGTGGAGTGCCGTCTGTCTTACTCGTTTCAAGAGCCACTCCGCGAAGTGTGGGTCAGAGCGGCCTTGCATCGTCTCACCGATTCGGGCCATTGGCATCTGGCCCAAGTTCGTTACGACGGACAGGAGGAACAGTGTACATTCAATCTCGAGAACCCTGAAGTCCGCATCGACTTGTGGCGCGGGTGGTCGAGCCACTGGAACCTTGGCGGCAAGTTTCTGAGCCTGGCTGGGCGCGACCTCGTTGCAAACCCCGAGATAGCCGGGTTCCTGCTCGGCCTCGGGATGGTTCGGGGCGCGACAGACGGTGCCTTTGTTTTGCCCCTTCTTTTCCTTCTCTCGCAAGCAGTGGCTTTTGGCATTGGAAGCCGGCTTGGCCCGGTGTTCCCGCCAGGGTTTTCCGGCGCTGCTATGGCGTTGAGCGTCATGTATGTCGCTTCGGAGAACCTGTTGCTGAAAGAGATCACCCAGCGCGGTTGGCTCGCCGTTTTGTTTGGATCGATCTTCGGGATCGCTTTTTCTGAGTTGGTTCAGAAAGCTGGTTTGCCAACCAAGGGGACGTTGACCGCGCTGGTGGGCTATCAACTGGGAATTCTTCTTGGCATCGCCGGGGTAGCTGGATTGACGCTTTTGTTCGTGGAAGCCTTCAAGCGACTGCCCCGGCCCCGCCAGGGAATCGTTGTAACATCGTTGGCCTTTATGGCACTGGGTCTCGTCCAGTTTGCCCGGCGGATTTTGTGAGGTCGACGGATCCACCTTGCCAGAACGGGCTAGCACCACTGGCCCTGGTTGACACGCACTTCTTGGGAGCGGTTGAAGTCGGGATTTCATCTTGCCCAGCAATGGGGAGAACCCTTTCGTCATTCCCGCGAAAGCGGGAATCCAGGCTTCCTGCCGGTGCTGGTGCTCGAGGGACAGTGCCGACCATCCCTGGGCTCCCGCCCCGGCTTGCTATCCGCCGGGGTGACGATCTTTCGCGGGAGCGACGGCTCCACTGGCTGGAAGCCCGTGCCGCGTGTCATAGGCATCTTGCCCATGCTTGCAAGCCTACCGCTTGCCCCGCATCAGCGAGCTAGTGTCGGGCCGCACTGCGTGCGGTACTACGAGCGCATCGACGGCTTCCGTTCGTAGTGAAGCACGCTCCGAAAAGGGGAAAGCGCCCCTCGCGTGGCGGACTACAAACGGCGAACATCTCAAGCTGGCGGTCATCTCTAATCTAGGAGAGCTCTATGCAAAAACGGTGGTTTCTGATTCTGGCTTCTGGCGTTCTGCTGGCTCGATGGTCCTTCAGCGCTTTCGCGCTGCCGGTCAAAACCGACGGCCCAAAGACATCAAAAGGTGTGGGCCTCAAGAAGGCTGTGGGCAAATTGGAAGTGTGGGTGGACGGCGCGCCCTTCACCACCTACCACTATGAAGGGTTCAAAAAGCCCGTCTTCTTTCCCCTGCGAGCCGCCACCGGAACGGCTGTGACCCGCAACTACCCGATCATCGCCGACGTTCCGGGAGAGGCGCAAGACCACCCTCACCATAAGGGTCTGTGGTTCACTCACGGCGACGTCAACGGCGTCGACTTCTGGTCCGAAAGTACCAAAACCGGGAAGATTGTTCACCGCAAGTTCGTCACGATTCGAAGTGGTCCCAAGTCAGGCCTGCTGGAATCGGAGAACGACTGGATCACCGCCAATGGAGAAACCGTGCTCAAGGAAGCTCGCGCGGTGACAATCTACAGCCAGGCCGGAGTCCGAATCATGGACTTCGACTTGAAGCTAACGGCCCTCGCTCAGGCTGTGAAGTTCGGCGACACGAAGGAAGGGTCTTTCGGGATTCGACTGGCGCAGCCATTCTCCGAGAAGGACGGTGGCCGCATCGAGAATTCCCACGGCGCACAGGGCGAGAAAGACTGCTGGGGAAAAGCAGCGGACTGGGTAGATTTCACCACCCGGATCGGCAGCGAAACGATGGGCGTGGCGATCTTCGACCATCCTTCCAGTTTTCGACACCCGACGTATTGGCACGTTCGCGGCTACTGTCTATTCGCAGTCAATCCGTTCGGCCTGCACGATTTCTATCGCGACAAGACCAAAGACGGCAGCCACACGTTGCAGAAAGGACAATCGATCCGCTTCCGCTACCGCGTCTACATCCATCCCGGTGACGCACGGGAAGCGAAGATTGCCGAGCAGTACCGCGCCTATGCTCGCGGTGCGCGAGAAAAGGACTGATGTGATGTAAGGTTGGCCTCGACGAACAGGAGCGGCCTGCCCATGGAAACGGAGCGCAGGGCCCGCTCACTTCACCAAGCTTGCCCGCTTGATAAAGTCCAGCTTCGGAAACTGGGAACGCAAGTAGCTGTTACCCTGCGACTGGATGAGATCCTGCCTTGGGCCGCCGCCACGCGGCGTTCCTTCTCCATAGCCTTTGTAGAACAGATCTACGACCGTCATCCCCTCGACCACTTTGCCAAAAGGCGCAAAGCCTCGACTGTCCAGTTGGCTGTTATCACCGAAGTTGATGAATAGCTGGGTCGTGCGTGTGTTGGGACCGGCCGTGGCGAATGAAACAGCGCCACGAACGTTCGACTCGCGCGTTGGGTCGTCGTCGATGCGCGCCGACTCCCACTTGTCGCTCACCTTCGGGTCGCCGTGGATTCCAAACTGGGCCATGAACCCGTCGATCACTCGGAAGAACGCGACATCGTTGTAGTAACCCATCTTCACGAGGTTGTAGAAACGATCGGCACCCAGCGGCGCAGAAACCCGGGCAACCTGAACGACGAAGTTCCCCTTCGTCGTCTCGAACTTCACCCGAAACTGACCGGGTGCTTTGTCTCGAGCCAGGGACGGATTCAGCAAGGCCGCACTCGGGGCTGCGGGCGTCGGTTTGGCTGCCTTCGGAAGCGCCGGCTCCTTGGCTGGGGCTCTCTCCAGAGGCTCTGCGGGTGCAGGCTCTGGAGTACTGGGCGCAGGCTTCACTTCCGGGGGAGCCACAGGCGGCGGTGCGGTTTGCGCTGGTTCTGCAGGGGCAGGAGGCGCCTGCTGGCTTTCCCGGCTTCCGCTACAGGCAGCCTGTATGGCGAGCAATGCTGTCAGCAACAAGGCGGCAACGGAATGGGGTCTCGACATGTCGCAAGTCTCCTTCGAAGATAACTATGGAAGCACAAGCCTGCAAGGCAGCAGCATCGCCTTGGGTTTGGAAGGCGTCATCGCAAGCGGATATTAAACAGGTCGACCGTCGAAATCAAGCTTGGGAGAGCCCGAAAGCAGGGCAAACGCATCTAAATTTAGCCCAATAGGAGCTGGAGGAGGTAATCGTTGTCCCCGCCCGCTCTGAGGCGCTTTCCTTTGACGCCTTGCTTGGGGGTTTG
>VFZK01000400.1 GCA_016871215.1 Acidimicrobiia bacterium
CAGCTGCTCCGGAACCTCAATCACCATCTTGCCCATGCCTCACCCTCCCTTATCTATCTACACAACACTTCCGCAGCTTGTTGTACCAGATTTCACCGGATTTGTCCAGGATGAGAGCCACACTCATCCTGGCTTTCTGGCATCCCGCAAGTATTCCAGCAGGCTACGACTGGCCTGGATTCGTGGGTGCACTTCGTCGCTCAAGACCCATAGCCAATCGAAGGAGCCTTCTGCTATCTTCCCTGGGCACAGTTGCGAGGTAGGAGGAGGAGATCTGGATGGAAGAGGCAAAGGAGTCGATGACCAAAGCCAAAGGTTTCGGCGGGTATTGCGTCGCTGCGTTCGAGGCTCGCTTCGCGCAGGAAATGGCCAAACTCATCAACACGCATGGCGGTAAGCCCATGGTTGCTCCCGCCATGGCCGAGGTCCCGCTAGGACAGAACGTCAGCGCGTTCGACTTTGCGGAGAAGCTGTTTCGGAACGAAATAGCGATCAATGTGTTTATGACAGGGGTCGGTACGCGCACGCTCTTTGAAGTTCTGGAAACGCGATATGCAAAGGAACATCTGGTCGAAGCGCTGAAGCGAACGGCACTGGTTGCACGTGGACCCAAACCCGTTTCAGTCCTCCGCAGCTACGGCCTGTTTCCTAACGTAGTTGTTCCGGAACCCAATACATGGCGGGAGCTTTTGGAAACCATCGAGTCCAGCGAGTGTTGCCCGGCTCTGGCGAGCGCCACCTTGGCTCTACAAGAATACGGAGTACCGAACAGCGAGCTTCTTCAGGAGCTCCGGAAGCGTGGCGTCAAGGTACTTCAGGTGCCTGTCTATCGCTGGGCCCTACCGGAAGACACCGCCCCGCTTTCGGAAGCCGTTCGCAGGCTGATCGCTGGCGACTGCCAGGTGGCACTGTTTACCAATGCGATGCAAGTTTCTCATCTCTTTCAGGTCGCAGGGCAGGGGAGCGGTGAGGCACTTCGCGAAGCGCTCAGGCGCGTGGTGGTGGGATCCGTCGGTCCCGTGTGCAGCCAGGCATTGCGCGAGCTGGGAGTGCAGGTTGATCTTGAACCGCAACATCCCAAAATGGGGCAGCTTGTGGCAGAAGCCGCGGCGCAGGTTCACACATTGCTCAAAGCCAAGAACACTGCCCGTGACGCCAGCGCCAGAATGGATGTTGGTGTGAACGGCTACGGCGAACCAGCCAGGCATGGAAAGGCATCCACCGTGGTTGACAAGCTCGAAGACAGCGCTTTCATGCGCGCCTGTCGGCGACTTCCCACAAGCCACACGCCGATTTGGCTGATGCGCCAGGCTGGGCGATATATGCCCGAGTATCGGGCGATCCGGGCCAAGAATTCGTTTCTCGATCTTTGCAAGAACTCGGACTTGGCCGCAGAGGTCACTGTGACCGCGGCTCACCGGCTGGGCGCGGACGCCGCCATCATCTTCGCCGACATCTTGCTGATCGTCGAGCCTATGGGGCTGGGATTGCGATTCGAGAAAGGCGATGGACCGTCGATCGATGGTGCGATTCGGTCCCAGGCCGATGTAGGCAGATTACGTGAAGTGGAGCCTGAAGAGTCGCTGGGTTATGTGTTCGATGCCGTTCGAAAAACGCGAGCTGGACTGCGGTCGGACATCCCGCTAATCGGCTTTGCCGGTGCGCCATTCACTCTGGCGTCCTACATCGTCGAGGGAGGTGCTTCAAAGAACTATCGACACACCAAGGGCCTGATGTACCGAGAGCCGTCCGCCTGGCACGCCATGATGTCCAGCATTGCTCGCAGTTTGGTCAAGTACCTCAATGGCCAGATCGCAGCTGGAGCGCAGGCGGTCCAGCTGTTCGACAGCTGGGTGGGCTGCTTGGGTCCGGACGATTACCGCGAATTCGTGTTGCCTTACACACGCCAAGTCATCGAAGGTGTCAAGCCTGGCGTTCCAGTGATTAACTTCTCCACAGGAACCAGCAGTTATTTGGAGTTGGTGAGCGCCGCTGGCGGAGACGTTATTGGGGTGGATTGGAGAATAGATCTTGGGGAAGCTTGGTCACGCATCGGACCAGACAAGGGCATTCAGGGGAATCTTGATCCACTGGTCCTATTTGCGGAGCAGGTGACGATCAAGGAGCGGGTTCAGCAACTGTTGGCAAGGGCTGCAGGCCGCCACGGTTATATCTTCAACCTTGGGCACGGCATTCTTCCGGAAACGCCCGTCGACAACGTTCTAGCCCTGGTGGACACCGTCCACGAGTGGAGGCATTCATAGGCTAATTGCCAGAGGGAACATCATGTTTGGAGGACTCCAACTCTGCAGACGTGTTGAGAGCCGCCAGCGCACCAGCGCACCGAATCCGGTTTTTCTGTTTTCAGCCCGAACCAAGTTTGGTAGGCTCGCTCCCGGTCGCGGGATTGCTCCTTGTCCAAGGACTGGATTGCAGATTTTCGAGATCCGATCCCGGTTATCGGGACAGCCTGATCTGCAGCGATAATCCCCAAAGTTTTGCTCTGTCCATATGAAACCGATCGTCCAGATTTCCCTTGACCTGACCACCATTCCGGAAGCGCTCGAAACAGCCCGCTTGGCGATGCGCGCTGGCGTCGACTGGCTCGAAGCGGGCACACCTCTCATCATTGCCGAGGGGATGAACGGTGTGCGGGCCTTGCGCGCCGAGTTTCCAACAACGCCGATCGTGGCGGACCTCAAAACAATGGATGGCGGCTGGCTCGAGGCTGAGCTGATGGCTAAGGCCGGAGCCAACCTGGTTGTGGTGATGGGGCAGGCGCACCGCGAAACCGTGGAGCTGGTGGCCCGCGCGGGCAAGGATCTTGGCATTCAGGTGATGGGCGATAACCTTGGAATGGCAGATATGGTCGCGGGGGCGAAGCTGCTCGAAGATGCGGGCTGCGACTACGTCATCCATCATATTGCGTACGATTTGCGCACGGTCCTGAAGGAACAAGGCAAGCCGTTTCCCAGCCCGCTCGACCAGTTACGCGAGGTCGTGCGTGCAGTTCGTGTCCCTGTCCAGGCCGTGGGTGGCCTTACCATCGAACAGGCGATTCAGACTCCCAGCTATGGCGCGCCTCTCGTCGTCATCGGGGCGCCACTCGCGATCGATGCCAAAGCCTTTCGAACTGCAGGGGGCGATGTCGAAGCTGTACTTCGGCAGATTTGCGAACGCGTGCACAGCTACGGCGATGTGCCGGTCGGAAAGGAGCGTTAGGGATGGCGAGAACGATGCCGGGGCTCGTGAACTACGCGCCTGAGCACGGTAGCGTGGAGTTGCGAGAGGTTGGCGTGCCGGAAATCGGCGAGCAGGAGGTGTTGCTAAAAGTCCAGGCTGTCAGCATCTGTGGCAGCGACCTGCATCAGTGGCACGGCAGTCACAGCTGGAAGGTAAACTACCCCTGCATTCTAGGCCACGAGTTCTGCGGTACGATCGAACAAGCCGGGAGGCGCGTGAAGCAGTTTCGTGAGGGCGACCGCGTTGTCAGCGAAACGGCTGCCGTGATCGATGAGTTCTCTCCTTATACGCGACGCGGACTGTACAACCTGGATCCCAATCGCCTCGGATTTGGTTACGGTGTCGACGGCGCCATGACGCACTACGCCCGAGTGCCGGAACGGTGCCTTCATGCCATGCCGGCGCAGCTCACTTTTGAAAAAGCAGCTCTGACAGAGCCCTGCTGTGTCGCCTACAATGCCGTTTGCATGAACGCCCGGATCCGTCCTGGCGACTCGGTGCTGGTCATCGGCCCTGGCCCCATCGGGTTGTTGTGCGCTCTGATGGCGAGAATAAACGGCAGCGGCCACTTGATCGTCAGTGGCCTGCCGGTAGATGCCGGAAGACTGGCTGTTGCCCGGCAGTTGGGAGCCAACGCCACACTAGACGGAGGCGTCGTCGAATACGTCAAGAACTTGGGAGATGGTTACGGCGTTGATGTCGTCATCGACGCCGCAGGGGCGTCGGCGACTTTCCAGATGGCAATGCAGGTCGTTCGACCCGCCGGGCAGATCGTGAAAGTTGGCTGGGGCCCACAACCGCTCGGCTACAACCTAGATCCCATGGTGCAGAAGGCACTGACCGTGCAGGGCAGCTTCTCTCACAATTGGCCGATCTGGGAGCGAGTGATCGAGATGATCGCAACCGGCCAGATCGATCTCGACCTCATCATCAGCCGTGTGGCTAGTTTGCCCGAATGGAAGGACTGCTTCGAGCGGATGCAGTCGGGCGACTATGTGAAAGCCGTGCTGAATCCACACCAATAGCCGCCGTCCGCAAAGCGCCCACTCCCGCCGCTCCCCTCTCTTAAACTAAATCGGAACTCTACGGGTTACGCCGGATGTCTGGCGCTTCCGGTTTCGTTGTGATCTCCCGATACCACTTGGGGTGGTGAGATGCCGCCCAGCTCGGTCGTACCCAGCCTTGAATCATGCCGCGGAAAGCTTCCGGAACGGCTGCGGTGCCCATGTAAATATGAACGATGATACCGCCGATTGAGGCAATGGCAGCGGCTGGATGGATCAGGATGGCAGCCAGTCGCAGCGAGCGAGGCATGGTCTCTGGAAACCAAAGCACCAAGCCGCTGAAGAACAGGATTTGGGTCGAGGCGAACTGAGTCCAGAAAAGCGTCTTCTGCCCAGCGTTGAAGCGGCCCGCCTCCGGAAGCCCTTCTTCGTTGTGAGTCGCGTAACGATGGGCCTGGCGCAACCAAGCCCGGTCGTCCGCATCAAGCCGCATCTGGCGCGCCCATTGGCGAAACATGAACCCAAGGCTCAGCGAGAAGATCACTCCGCCCCAGGGATGCCAGCCCCGGATGGTGTTGCCGCCGCCAAAGATCGAAGCGAGCCAGAAAAGGCGAGGGGACCAGAGAGCCAGACCCGTCAACGCGGCGTACAGGAAACTG
>VFZK01000401.1 GCA_016871215.1 Acidimicrobiia bacterium
CTCAGCTTCTCCATGAGGTGCCACAGATCGACCAGGCGATGCAGGTCTTCGCCGAACTTCGGCCTGAACCCCTCCTCCAGCAGATTCCACATCTCCGGCGCTCCATCGCACAGCAGTTGCACTTTTAGTTCTGGCTGCTTGCTCCGCAACGTCACCACATCGGCCACTAGGCGGTTGCGCAAACCGATCACATCCCCCTCCGGCAGGCATCCATAACGAATCGTGTGCAGTCCCTCTCCCTGGTCATCGTGCAGCGTCACCGTTCCGACGTAGGCCATCCGAAAGTTCCGTTCCACCGGCTTTTTCGCCGCGTTCTTTTTCGGCCGACCGGCCGGCCGTCGACGCGGTTCCTCCATCGGAACACTGACCCGGTCCAGCGACACGCTGATCGCCCGGGCTTCCCCGGGCACTTCATAGGCGTCGATCAAGGCATCCTCAATATCCTCATGACCGGCTACCGCCAGCGCTCCCACTACATGGGTGACCTTTTCGAAGCTCGCCCGCGAATACGGCACTCGCCCAAACTCGCGCGCTGTCGCTTCCGCTTCGCGGGACGTGCCCTGTTGCACTTCATGCGCGATCACCCGTGCCGTGTCTGGCAGCCACCCATCCCCCACTACTCCCGCACGCAGACTGACTGCGTCCACCACCTTGCCCCCCCGGCTGGCCCCCACGCTCTCCCGATTTCCGGTAGAGCGACCTCTCGACTTGAACCGATCCCACCATCGTGTGGTACTGTCCCTCGCACCGTCCGACGCGCGTGTAACGTTCCCCTCCAATGATCACAGCCGGTACATCTATATCCAGACTCTGCAGCGCCGCCTTGTGTGCCGCTCGCTCCGTCTTGCTAGCGCTCTGCGAAAACTGTCGCTCCACTTTTGCATAATCCACCGCCTTACCATTCCCATTGCCATGCCGCGCTATCGTCCGCTGAAGTTCGGCCAGTTGCTCCGCCATCGCCTTTCCTACCTCGGTCAACTCTTCCGGAACCTCAATCACCATTTTCGCCATCCCATATCCTCCTCAACCGACAACAATTCCGCAGATTGTTATATCGGATTCTACGAGATTTGTCCAGTATGGAAGCCACACCCACCCGGACAGGATTGACCATCCAGGCCGACCTGGACCTGGGGACATATGAAAAAGGTATCCGGGTATCCAAAGATGAAATGGCAAGACTTCAATTGAAGCCAGCCGACTTTCACGGCGAGTGGAACTACACGATCACATCCAGAAATCCAGCGGTAACGTAACTCATCACGTCTCGTCATCAAACATAATTGGTGCAGTTTATTAATTTACGTCTCCTAAGCGAGCACCGAACTGCGGAGCGGGAGTTAAGCCAGGCCCTGGCGCGCGAGCGCGTAGCTCGTGCCGAGGCTGAAGCGGCCAACCGCATGAAGGACGAGTTCCTGGCCACGCTCTCCCACGAGCTGAGGACGCCGCTGACGGCAATGCTGGGGTGGGCAAGGTTGTTGCGCGGCGGCGAGCTTGAGGCCGAAACGGCAGCTCGGGCGATCGAAACCATCGAGAGCAACGCGCGCCTCCAGGCTCAGCTGATTGAAGATCTGCTGGATGTTTCGCGCATCATTCTGGGAAAGCTGCCCCTCGGCGTACGCCCGGTGGAACTGGCTGCGATCATCGAAGCTGCATTAGATGCGGTTCGACCAGCCGCTGCAGCCAAATCGATCCGGTTGCTGCGCGCTTTGGATCCGGCAACCGGCTTGGTTTCGGGCGACCCGGACCGGCTTCAGCAGATCGTTTGGAACCTGCTGTCGAACGCCGTCAAATTTACCCCCAGTGGCGGGCAGGTTGACATCCGGCTGGATCGCGTTGGCCGCTCCGCTCGCATTACCGTCACCGATACTGGCAAAGGCATCTTGCCCGAATTCCTGCCCTTCGTGTTCGACCGATTCCGCCAGGCAGACAGTTCCAGCACACGTGTCCACGGCGGATTAGGCCTAGGGTTGGCCTTGGTGCGACATTTGGTCGAACTCCATGGTGGGTCGGTTCATGCCGAAAGTGCTGGGGAGGGGAAGGGAGCGACCTTTTCGGTCCAGCTTCCACTCTTGAGTGCGGGCGAAGCCCACGACCCGCCGGCTTTGTCGGCCGAGCCAAGCGTAGGGAGCGATGAGCCGCCGGGAGGGGTTCGCGTTGCCCTCCTGCGCGAGCTGAGAGTCCTGGTCATGAGCGACGAAGGGGCGGAAAGAGAGCTGCTGAAAGCCGTGCTTACACGCCACGGTGCGCGCGTGACGGAGGCCTATTCGACAGCAGAAGCCGTTGCCCTGATGAGGCGAGCGCGGCCCGACATCTTTGTCGCCGATTTCGAAATGGCGGTTTCCAACAGCGAACGTCTGCTGCACGCGCTGCACGGCAGGGGCAGGTCTGCGGCCGTCCCATGCCTGGCGATCAGGAACGATGCGCCCACGGAGTCTGCCGACCGGAGCTTGTTGGCGAGGTTTCACAAGCAGGTGACTCGTCCCGTGGATCCTGGCCAGCTCACTCAGTTCATTGTGGAGCTGACCCGCTGGCAAAGGAAGAAAGACAGAGACCCTTCCTCAAGCTAAGGCCACAGAGCGACAGGGCTTGGTTCAAGAGATCCGCGGACTGTCACAGGGACCAGAGGTGGCCTGCAGTTGCCTGCGCGGTGAGTTTGTCTGCAGAGTTCTCTGTTCGGCCAGGAGGCCCCGGGTACCCGGCAGGGTGCCGACAAAGTCGTGAGCCCCTCCCTTACGGTGGCCACCAGTAAGACACCATGCAGTCGATGGTCATAGCGCGATTCCTGGGAACGTTGGATTTCCTGCTGGAGGCCCGTTATGACTGATTCCGCATCCTGCAGCTTGATGACTTTCATGCCATCAGGATACAACAGTCGGAATCTATTCGCAATTACTTATGGCCCAATGTATAGCTAGTCGGGAGCTGGTCACAGCGAGCCAAGCTCACTTGCGAGGACAGCGAGCGACTCTGGATCCAAACTAACCAAGAACTTCACCCTTGACATCCTGCATAGGTAGATGGAAGCCACGATCACCGCGCTGGGGACCGTCGTCCCCTTTGCGGTGGTCGTGGTTGTGAATCGCGACGAAAAGCCCACGGTCAGCATGATGCGCTGACCGCGGCTACCAAGGATACAACTCCCGTCCAAAACGAGAATGAGTCTGCTAACGCCGCGCATGACAAACTAGCTAACGTACTGCAAATAGCGCCATGGGACGGGAACGAGCCCACTTGGCGTGGTCCTTTCCTGGCCGAACTTCTCTGGGACCATACTGAACTGGAATAGTCTTCGTGCCGCCAGGCATTTATGGGTATCCGACAGGTTCGCAGACCTGCAAAACCGAGGCGGCCTAACCATGATCTTGAGGATAGTCCTTTTGATTTCCCTGCTGACAGGACTCAACATTTCTGTAGAGGCCAGCGATGTCAAACTCGATGAGTCGCGACTCGCCGGTCCGCTCACGCTGCTGAGCGCAGACGACCAAAAGATTGTCGACGGAGCGATCCGGTTGATCCGCTCTGGCGATCACGTCCTCGCTTTGGTGCGCCTGGCTGAGTTGAATCGCAAGACCCCTGACAATTCTTCGCTGCGCATTCTCACTGCCTACACGCAGCTTCAGCTGGCCAACTTGATGGGTGCCTTCGAGGAAGCGACAAAGGCTGAAGCAGCTCCTAACGGCGACAGCTACAAGTGTGTTTTCCTGGCGAGGATCGCTCTGTTGAGAGGAAGGCTCCCGATCTGCCGGCGGGAATTGGGCCACGCTCGACAAGCGCGCGAGGTGGCCGATGATGAGCTCAAGCGTCTGGAGAACGACCTGAGAAAGGCCGAAGCCACTTCAAGAAACCGTGACTCGTGAGCCCGTCAGTGGCGCCTGCAGCTGGACAAGGACCCGGTCTTCTCTGTCCAAGGAACCATGAGAAACAAGTTTGCCGGCCGATTCCATAAGGGTGCTCACGCATGGCCTGGTGCGCGGACGAATCGAAGAAAGGCAGCCAGGTCAATACAGCTTCTTGAGCACACTCTCGTCCCGCCAAGGCAGAAACGTCTTTCTCAGCTCGAATGCCTTGAGCGATAGCCCGCTACAGTTCTGGGCCAACGTCTCGAAAACGCGATTTGCAATGATGCGGTGACCAAGATTGTTGGGATGCACGCCGTCCGGATCGACGATCCAAGGCGCCATGCCCTGCGCTTCGAAAACATCGGAATACAGGCAGTCCGTTTCTTCTGCCAACCGCTTCAGGCCGGCATTGTAGCCCATGAGGGTTGCGACGTTACCTTTGTTATAAGGAAGGTAGCGATCAAAACCGGTTACGAAGTAGCCGGCGACCACGACGACCAGGGCCTGAGTTCTTGCTTTGATGTCGTGGATGATGAAGCGGCAATCTTCCAGGAATTGCGCCAAAGGCGTTCCACTTCGTGCATCGTTCAAGCCATACGAGAACAAAACCAGATCGGGCCGATGCTCGATGACATGTTTTTCGTAACGCTCCATCGCACTCGGCTTGCCCGACGTCTCGTACTCAGGACTTCGGCGGGAAATGACGTTGGCGCCGATGCCGCTGTTGATCATCCTGACGGGTTCCAGCTGGCACTCGTTGATCGAATCAGCCAGGCGGCTGACCCAGGCCAGCTCGCGGCTGGTTGCAGTTCCACCTGCCGTGGTGCTTTCGCCCAGCGCCACAGCCACGCGAAAGGGCTTGTCGCAGTAGTCTCGTTTCTGAAGGCGTGGTGAGGTGTCCTCGAAGTTCGACGGAGAAGAAATCTTTTCTTGTGGTGTGGGCTCTGGCGAATCGGTCTGCGCCATTCTTTTTGCCTCCTGTTCATTCCAAATCAGACCCGAATAGGTATTGCCTGTCGCTTGTCCATATCCGCCACCGGT
>VFZK01000402.1 GCA_016871215.1 Acidimicrobiia bacterium
GAAAATCCGGGGTTCTTACACCTCTAACCGTGCCGCCCCGCTCACCGCACGGGTCTTCAGCTGACCCGGCCCTGTTTTTGAATCCTTTGCTCTTTGAAGTGGACGCCGCCGCACGCACCCCCCTTTCAGTGGGACCGCGTAGAAGTGTGCGGACGCTCGCCCCGAATCTGTCTCTAAGTCTCCGAAAAGCTTCATCCAATGCCCGTTTTCACGACTCAGCGCCGACCAAAAGTATCTGCCCAGTCTTGGTGCATACAATTTTATGCACCAAGCACCAAACCAAAAGGCTGATTCGGTGCATAATTTGGGTCTTCCAAACCCTGTTTCTCATTGGAAGATCTCTCGATTTCGGAAAAACGACCCATGGGTGTCTCCTTTCGGTAGAGTGACCCATGTTTATTTATAGAATTCCGACTGATTTGTCCCGCACAAAATCGTCAATCCCAGAAATTCTCTCCCCAATGCGGATGCCGGAATTTGACTCGCACTTCCAATTGCACCCGTTGGCCAGAAAACGAACATAGTTGGCTAAGTGCTCGCGCGTTGCGGGATAGGGCGTGTATTGCAGCACGTCCGCATCATCCATGAAGAGGACAGTCGTCCTGGTGGGGTTGTCGATACGACTCAAATGCTTTGTCGGTTCAAAGGCGAAGAGACCTTTCGGTGCGACTGTTCCCGAAGCAACAGCGGAAAGGCCCGCCAAAAAGCTGCGGCGACTGAACGGCATGACTCAACACCGACGGTTGTGAATTTGACTGAAATGGCCGATCTGACCCATCGACCACGACTGGGACACTTGAACCTGGTAAAAAGCCACTCAACGGCGATTCGGAGTCGGCTTCACGTCAATGCCATCGAATCACCGGCCGCTGACGATCTCCGGCGTGACAGAAAAGACAGCCGGCTCTTTGGGGTTTACGACGACTCGGACCCAGTGGACATCGGGTGAGCCAAAAGTTTCCAGCCGGGTGAAGTGTTCGATCAGCCGCTGGTCTGACTTGCGAACCAGCGGTTTGTCCAAGCGGAACAAGTGGGTGTCGCCGTGCACCAGCAGCACAGGCTTTGGAAACGCGAGGACTTCGCGCTCCAATGCCGCGAGAAAGTCGTCGAACCCGGTTGGCTGAACCGGTTGGGACATGTCTACAGGCAAGCCCGGCAAGTAACTTTTCACCTGGCTAGCTGCCCAAGTTCGCTCGAAGAACGGGTTGGCTTGAATCACGATGACGATTGCACGCGCCTGCCCGCTTCGCGCACGTTCGAACGCGTGAACCATCCAAGCGAGGTTCGCAGCGTTCCTCTCGGCGTATTCGGCATCCATCTGCGGGTTGCGGCCACGGTTGTTATTGCTACCCACGATGTGGAGCGTCACGAAGTGCACTCCCTCGTGTATCCACGATTGGTTCTCGACATACTTCGCGTAGCGCGGATCCACTGATTGGATTGCCAGTGTGATCTTTCGTTGGCCTAGACTTTGTGAAGTTGGGAAAAACATCGTGCGCAACCGCGCCAATCGCTCTAGCGGATCAACGACCCGATCTTTGACGCCGTGGCAGTCCGTCCAATCGTTGTCACCGGGTGTCAAGATGAACGGATGGCGCGACGCATCGAACAGCTTTTTGCGTTCCAGCAGCGACTCGTCGGTGCAAGTCGGTATGCCTCCACGATAAGCTGAGCGTCCATCGGCCTGGATGTCTCCCACGTGGACGACAAACGCCAGTTCAGACTGATTCATGGCGTTGATTGCGGCGGCAAACCGGACCACTTCCTCCGGACGATAGGGCGCATCGCCGATCACACCGAACGCGAAGTGATTCGGCTGGGCCGTCCGCGCGCCAAGAAAACACAGCGCAGCGAGAATTGCCAGTCCTGCGCAGGCCGACCGTCGGGCCCAAAGCGATAAACGGGGACTGCTCATGCGATGTGCTCCTCGGGCGGTGGATCCTAAATGAGGCAAATCGATGCCAGCGCGAACCTCACACACGCGGCTTCCACTTCACCAAACAGGCACCCTTCGAAGCGTAGTGTCCAAACACCGTCAGCACTGAGCCATCGTGCAGCAGAGCCGACCACTGATGGCCACAGGCAAGAGCGAACGGTGTCCCATCGGCAAATTCGAAGTCACCTAGCAGGTAACGGTGGTCCATGTCCCAAGTCAACCCGTTGTCAGAGCTAAGAACGGCGCCAGCGCCTCGCCGATAGCTCGCCAGCCGGCCCGCTTCGACGTCCTGGCGCATGATGTAGGTCAAAACGATCTGCCCTCCGGGCAGGACGATGAGATGCGTATGCATGCGGCCCGCGTGGTGGAGCATTTGCAGCGCTGTCCAGGTCTTGCCTTCGTCCTTCGATACGGAGACGCCGATTCCCATGAGATTGTCGTTGTGATACGGGTAGAATTTGGCCGGCATGTCCGCTCGCAAGGCCGCTACGATCCAACCATTTTTAGCGCGCACCAGGGAACCTTCACCGGTGCCGTGCCGGTAGCTTTGGCCTTCGTACTTTTCTGCCCAATTCCAATCTGGCTGGGTCTCGCGCACCCAAGTTCTTCCCTGATCTTCAGACCAGCGCAGCATCGCTACTGCCGGATCTTTGGGAAACTGTCTCCCTTTTGGATAGTTGTACCCAGCCACGGCAATGCGCTTGGCTCTGCCGCTGGCATCCCGATCCACCAGAGCGCTGCCTTCGACGTTGAAGACCTCGCCGTTGGAGGCCGGTTGCAGCGGTTGCCGGTCAGTCCAAGTGCGCCCATAGTCATGGCTGAAGTACTGCATGGCCGGTTCAGCTTCCGTTTGGAACATCAGGTTTCCGCCGCCGAGATCGGTAAACAACATCGGCCGGCCATAGCAGGTTTCAGTTTCGTCAATCCTCTTTATTGGCGTCCAACGGTTTCCGAGGTCCTGGCTAAACGCGATGGCCGGCAGCTGGCTGCGAGGCCATTTCTTGCTCTCGTCGTTCACGGCGCCGATCAAGGCAATTTCTCGGTTGTCCATCTGTTGAACGCCGAATGGCATGAACTGCATGAATTTCGCGTCGAAGTAGGGAAGCTTGCCGTCACCGTGGTGCAGGAACTGGATCTGTGCGGGGCGCAGCACCCAACCATTTTTGCCGTCTGCTTGCTTGATCCAGGTTGGTTTCCAGCCTCGATGATCGCTCTCACTCGATTCGCCAGACAGAGAAGCTGCTACAGCAGCGCTCGCCGGTCGACTGGCAGGCGATCCAAGCGCCATCATCAAGCCGGCCTGCTTCAAGAACGTTCGCCGATCGCTCATTTCGTCCTCCGGGTTGTTTCTGTTTGAAGGAAGCCTCGGACTTTCGGCACAACTCTGCCCTACACCGCCGGCTTCCAGCGAATCAGGCCTGCGCCTTTCGAGGGGTAGTTTCCATAGCAGGTCAGTATTGAACCGTTGCTGAGCAGTGCCGAATAGAGATGCCCGCACGCCAAGGCGTAACGGGTGCCATCGGCAAACTCGAAGTCGTCGAGTAGAAACTGCCGGCTCACATCCCAGGAGAGGCCGTTGTCGCGGCTGACAACAGCGCCACACCCTCTCCGGTAGTTTGCCAGGCGTTGGTTCTCGATGTCGTGCCGCATGATGTAGGTCATGACGAGCGAGCCGTCCGGCATGCGCAGCAGGTGTGCGTGCATGCGCCCGGCGACAAACAGAGTCTTCACTGGCGACCAGCTCTTGCCGTCGTCCTTCGAGATGGAGATGCCTGTACCTTCCATGTTGTCGTTGTGAAACTCAATGAAGCGGGCCGGCATGTCCGTTCGCAGAGCAGCCACCAGCCAGCCGTTCTTGGCCCGTACCAGCGACCCTTCGCTGACTCCGCGGTCGTAGGTTTTCCCTTGGTAAGTGTCCTTCCAGCGCCACTCACGCGGCCGCGTCTCGTTCGTCCAGCTCCGGCCACCGTCGGTCGACCAGCGCAGAATGCCGTTCGTGGGATCCTGGGGATATTTGGCACCTTCGTCGAGGTTGTAGCCGATCTGGGCGATTCGGGTGGCTTTGCCTGCAGCGTCGACTTCGACCAATGCATTGCCTTCCACTGGGAAATGACCTTTGACCTTCTGCCAGATACCACTCGTGGCTGGCTGCAAAGGCTGCCGGTCAGTCCAGGTACGCCCGTAGTCGTGGCTGAAATATTGGATCGCAGGAGCCGGATAATCGATCTGAAACACCAGCTTGCCCGAACCCAGCTTGGTTAGCATCATCGGACGTCCGACGGCACCGTCAATGACGCGGATGGGCTCCCACGTGCTGCCAAGATCTTTGCTGAAAGTGATAGCGGTCTTTTCGACAATCTTGCCGTCTGCTCCTTCCTCGCGCCTGACGCCCACCAAAACGATCTGGCCGTTGTCCATTTCGACGACACCGAAAGGCATGAAGGCCGGAAACTTCTTGTCCGAGTACGGCATTTTGCCGTCACCCGCGTGCAAGAACTGGATTTCCGCGCGGCGGCACACCCATCCGCCTTTGCCGGCTCCTTGCTTCATCCAATGCGGCTTCCAGCCGAGTTGTTCCGGATAATCGGAACGGGTTTGCGCTAAAGGCCCTGCGGAGCGGGCGGCCAAGGTCGTGTGTGGTTGACTGGCGACGGCTGAAGAGGCCACCAGCTGGCTGGCACGCTTCACAAAGGCCCGACGACCGATGGAATGGCACATGCTTGTCTCCTTGTTATTGAGCGTCCCGGAAGATAGCGATACGGATGAGCAGCAATAGACCAGCGAACTTGTCGATGGCCACGGGGAAGGTCCTCAGGGCTCCGTCAAAGTCTCCCAAGTGTAAGAAATAAGGGGGCAGTAAATCGCCACTGGCTTTTTGCGCGCCGATTTGCTAGGCTGCCGGCATGAGCGATGAGCCAGTCGCTGATCCGTTCTGCCAA
>VFZK01000403.1 GCA_016871215.1 Acidimicrobiia bacterium
CGATCAACCTCCTCAAGAAAGAACAAACCCCCAAGCAAGGCGTCAAAGGAAAGCGCCTCAGAGCGGGCGGGGACAACGATTACCTCCTCCAGCTCCTATTGGGCTAAATTTAGATGCGTTTGCCCTGGTGCTGCGTGCCCTGGGATATGAGGTCCGGCCGATCCTGGCTTCTGCTGGCATCGCGGCGGCGATCCTGGAGGATCCGGATGAGCGTGTACCAATGAGCGCGGGCATAGGTCCGCTGAATCACGCAGAAGAAGTGACCGGCGATAGCGACATTGGGCTGCACCTTGCCGAACACGCCGACCTCGGCACTTTTGACGTCCATTTCTACGCAATGCTTTCGAGTCCGACACTGACTGACGCCTACGAGCGCTTGTGCCGCTATCAGAGGCTGATTCACGAAACAACCGAAGTAACTCTCGATCTGGAAGGCAAGGGCGCAACCCTCCGGCACCGCCTGCCCGGCGGCATGGCGGTACCGCGCCACAGCGCTGAGTTCATCGTCGCTGCGTGGGTGCGTGCGGGACGAGTGGTGACGGAGACACCCTGGGCTCCTAAGAAAATGACCAGGTAACTCCTTTGATTCCATGAAGCCAACTCGTAGGGTGCGTTCGCTTCTTGAACGCACCACAACCTCGTCCGATTCCTATCGAGGGTGCGTCGGAAAGCGCGACGCACCCTACAGTTTCTTTCTCACTTCACACCGCGCATGCCTGCGGTGTTGGGTACTCCTCTGGAGGTGCGTTTTGCTCATCGCAGACCGGACAACGTTCGGGAGCTGTCGCGCTTCTTTGGCGCGCCGGTTTGCTTTGGCACAGACGAAAACGATGCCGACTTGATGGCACCGCCCTGGCTTGCGTCCCTAACCGCCCGGATGACCAGGGGGCACGGGCAATTCCCGACGCGCGCAAGGCTGAACGGAATTATCGAGAGGCAAGAACTCCGGGTTATTCGGCGGGACTCCCGGCGCTGGTCGTTCGAGGCGGTGTTGCAGCGGTCGTGACGTCGGAAGGGCACAGCAGAATCCTTTGAGAATCGCAGCCATACGCGTTATCCTTTTCCGCCAAACAAAAAGAACACCTTCAGGCCAAGGCATACCATAGCTCCTGCGGCGACGATGAGCAGCAGGGCTATGCCTTGATATGCCCGAACGCGACGTCGAGCCGCCATCCCGCGTAGAACAGGAACATCTCGAAGGACTTTCAAACCGCTCGGGGGATGGCGCCCTCTCGAATAACCCGGTTACCAAGACGCCAAGCCCAGATCGCACCCAGCAGCACGGGAATGAAGCCCGCGACGACGGAAACAGAAGGGCGGCGAGCTTGGCCCTGAAATGACCGGCTGTGAGCCAAGCCGCGATCTCGCCGCGTTGTTGTTCGAGTAGCATCAGCGCGGCGCCACCCAGAGTCGCTCCGACGGCCACGGCTGCAATTGCTCTTCTTCGAGCTGCGGGATCGGCAACCCTCGGGCTCGAACGGCTGAGTTCAGCGGTTGTGCAGGCCGTCGGCCGGTTACCTCTTATTGGGCGATGTCTTCATCCAGTTCCACCGAAGGACCTGACGAGACGTTGACGAAGCCATGTGCCTCCTGAAACGACCTTGACATCGTGGGAGCTTTCGTCAATCATCGGCCCGTTTGTCAAGGGCTATGCAGCCGATGGTTTACGTGCTCTTAACTCTTCCAGCAGGCGCCTGCTTCCTCTTCTCTCACCCTGCAAACTCCGGCAGAAACCATGATGACACAGCGGGGGTAACTAGTTGATCCATTTGAAATCGCGGCAGGAGATCGACATTCTCCGCGAGGCCAATCTGATCGTCCACGAGGTGCTGGCCAAGCTGAAATCGATGTGCCAGCCTGGCCTTACCACGCTGGAGCTTGACCACGTTGCCGAAGACATGACCCGCAAGTTTCGGGGACGACCTGCTTTTAAGGGCTATCACGGCTTCCCGGCCACTTTGTGTACCTCGATCAATGAAGAGGTGGTCCATGGAATTCCCTCCAAGAGGGCGCTGAAAGAGGGGGACATTCTGAGCATCGACTATGGCATCTGCTTTCGGGACTACTATGGCGACGCAGCGGTCACCGTGCCGATCGGCAAGATTTCGGATGACGTGGCCTTCCTGCTCAAGACGGCACAGGAGTGTCTGGGGCTGGGGATTCGGCAGGCGATGGCGGGAAACCACGTGGCCGATATCTCGGCTGCGATTCAGACGCACGCCGAGGTTCAGGGGTTTTCTCTGGTCAAAGAGTTTTCCGGCCATGGGGTTGGGCGAAGCTTGCATGAGGAGCCGGTGGTGCTGAATTACGTCGCGAACGGAAGGGGCATTCAGCTGAAGCCCGGGCTAGTTCTGGCTATCGAACCGATGGTCAACCAGGGAACCGACAAGGTGGTTGTTCTCAAGGACGGATGGACCGTCGTTACCAAAGATAGAAAGTGCTCGGCACACTTTGAGCATAGCGTGGCAATTACCGAGGATGGCCCGCTCATTTTGAGCTTGCCGCCATCCGGTGAGTCGCCCGTTTTCGGAGGCTGCCGTTGACTACGGACGAAGAGGTGGCGGAACAGCTGGTGCTGTTCTCGGACTATCTGAAGAAGAATAGCCTCAAGATGACCCGCCAACGCGAGGTGATCGTCGAGAGCTTCCTTCGCACCAACGGGCACCTCAGCGTCGAAGAGCTTCACCGGCTGGTGAAAGAGAAGGATGCGTCGGTGGGCTTTACGACCGTGTTTCGGACGCTCAAAGCGCTCACCGATTGTGGTTTGGCACGTGAGACCGATCTTCAGGACGGGCGAACGCGCTTTGAACATGTCTATCACCGCCCGCATCATCACCACATCGTCTGCGTCGATTGCAATCGCACAATCGAGTTTCTGAGCCCAGAACTGGAACGGCTGCAGGAGATGATTGTGGCCAAGTACCAGTTTCGGACGGTTCGGCACCAAATGCAGATCTTTGGGGTTTGCCCGGACTGCCAGAACCAGCGACCCTCGCCGCAGGAAGTTTTCGATTCTGACGACGTGTTCGCGCGCGATGCGCTCAAGATTGCCATGGAAGCGGAGCGCAGTGGCGTGAATTTCTATCTGGCGGCCGCCGAACAGATTTCGCGTCCTTCCGGCCGTGCGACGTTTTTGAGAATCGCCGAAGAAGAAAAGAAGCATTTGCACGATCTGGAGTACGAATGGCTTGAGCTCCTGAAAAAGGATAAGAACATCCTGAAGGCTCCGGTGTTTCTTCACTTTGACTACGACGCGCTGAAGAAGATCTTTCCAACGCGTGAGGAAATCAAGAAACGGCTCGAAGGCGACCTGGACGAAGAGCAGGCGCTGAAGCTGGCGATGGAAATGGAAGTCGAATCCTATCGATTCTTTCGCGAGTACGCCGGGAAGTTCAACGACACGCGGGGGAAGGCGATATTCCTCAAGTTTGCCGCCGAAGAAGAAGACCACTGGCGCACGATTCAGAAGGAATACGACCGGGTCATGCAGCGACGCGTCCATTGACGCTGCGGACTTTGCAGTAGGGTCGCCGGACCGCCTCACGGCGCCTGCCCGTTGCTTCCTGAGTATCCATCCCTCGATCCTCCCGCCAGCGCTTTCGTAGACAGTTTCGGAGCAAACGAAAAAGGGCACCGGTTCTCGGTGCCCTTGGTTCATTTGTTCCTGAGTATCCTGTTTCTCTTAAGTTATGGAAACCGATTCCTGTCACATCAATGGTCATGCGCACGCGGGCGCCCGGCCTGCCACGGTCCTTGGGACTGGAGAGTCTCTAGATTGCCACGCCGCGTTTCTGTGGGAACGGCGAAGACTCTGTGAGCGAACGCCACCGTGAACGGAAACCGAGCCCCAGGTTGCGGGCCGGTTCAGTTTCGGCGATAGGCCAAGTCTTGCAGCCGCTTGACGCGCTCAGCCATTGGCGGATGCGTGCTGAAGAGGGTTGCGATGCCACCCGCCGTCAGAGGATTCACAATATACATCTGGGCCTGAGCGGGATTCACCTCCATCGGAAATCGATGGTTGCCGCTCTCGAGCTTTTGCAGTGCGTTGGCCAATGACAAAGGCCGGCCGCAGATTGCGGCGCCGGTCGCATCGGCCTGATACTCCCGGCTTCGCGAGATGGCCATCTGGATGAGCACCGCAGCCACGGGGCCAACGATCATCATCGCCAGACCACCCAGCAGACCGCCGCCACCGCTGTCCTCGTCGTCCCGGTCGCGCCGCATCCCGCCGAACATCATGGCCCATTGGGCCATGTGAGCCAGCTGGCTGATGGCGCCGGCGATCATGGCTGCGACAGAGCTAATGAGAATGTCGCGATTCTTGATGTGAGCGAGCTCGTGAGCAATCACTCCCTCCAGCTCGTCGCGGTTCAAGATATTCACGATCCCCGAGGTGACGGCGACGGCCGAATGCTGCGGGTTTCGACCCGTGGCGAACGCGTTTGGAGTAGGACTCGGTATGACGTAAAGGCGCGGCAGGGGCAGCTCCGCCCGACGGCACAGCTCGCGAACCATGCGATACAGGTCCGGAGCTTCGCTTTCGGAAACCGGCTTCGCACCGCTCATCGACAGCGCAATCTTGTCGCTAAACCAGTAACCAACGAAGTTCATGATTCCGGCGAACACCAAGGAGATCATCAGGCCGTTCCTGCCCCCCAGGGCACTACCGATGGCCATCAGGAGGGCGGTCAGCCCAGCCAACAGAATAAATGTCTTCAGAGTATTCTTCATAGGTACGATGCTCCTTCGTCAACTTCTTGCCTATCTTTACCGCTGCATTAATTAAGATGGATCTACGAACATGTCAAATACGGCTGGAACCTCCACAACACACGGTTTTCAGTCTAACAGACGACCTCGTGCGCGGCAA
>VFZK01000404.1 GCA_016871215.1 Acidimicrobiia bacterium
GCAGTGTCCCCGACTTGATCAAGGCGATGGAGGAGTTTTTACAGGTGTGGAATGAAAAGCCGAAACCCTTTGTTTGGACAGCCACGGTCGAATCCATCGGGGCAAAACTCTCGCGGTGTCGTCAGACTCTTGAGCAAATTCAGCCCGGTTGTACTCAACCCAGAACCAGAAAACCTCAAAACCAACTGTCCATCTAATTCTTGGACACTACACTAGCAAGTGCCGGCAAGGCTCAGGATAAACTGATCGGCGGCCAAACTGCGGTTTAGATTGCGGCGAGCCCCGGCCTCCAGGTGGTCGAGCGAACGGGTTGCCTTCGACAGCTGGCCAAAAGAGTACGCTGCAGCGAGCGGCGTTAGCCTGCCCAAAGTGTCGGTGTGAGTGAGGGCGTTCGCTTTCGCTCCCGATTTGAGAAGAAAAAGATCTCGCAACAACGTGAAAAGAATGCCGGTCTTAGCCTCGAACTCAACCAGCTTCCTTTTGTCTAGCCAGCTGCTGGCTGCCCTCAGGGCATTGGCGTAGAGAAAATTGCGCGAGCAGGCCTCGAGCAAGGAAAACATCTCGTCCCGTTGTGCCCGATATTCCTGAGCGTCGAGCGCGAGCGCTTTGCCCAGACTGCCACAGGCAATTCTGGCCAGCAACCGGCGATCCTCGGGCTGGCAGGAGGCGCGTCCTTGCAGGAGGCGCGCGATCTCTTCGGCCGAAAGCGGCGCAAAACGGTACGTCTGGCACCGCGAGCGGATGGTCGGCAACAGATCGTTCGGCCGGCTGGTGACCAAGATGAGGATGGAAGTGTCGGGTGGCTCCTCCAAGGTCTTGAGAATAGAATTGGCCGATTCGTCGCGGAATCTCTCGGCCTCATCGATGATAAAAATGCGGCGCCTGCCTTCGAAGGGCTTAAAGAATACCTCGCGGCTCAAGCTGCGCATCTGGTCAATCTTGATGAACTGGCCGTCGGGCGCGACGTTCTTGACATCGGGATGCACGTCTTCCGAGATCCTTCGGCAAATCGTGCAGTCGTTGCAAAAGTCATTCTGCCGTTGGTTGCAGTTAAGAGCCTTGGCGACGTACTGTGCCAGAGTCCACTTGCCGACACCGGCGATGCCTGCAAACAGTATCGAATGGGGCAGCCGTCCGCTTGCCAACTGGCTGCGCACTGCCTGAACCATCAGACCGTTCCCAACAAAATCGTCAAAGGGCATACGTGACCAACCTGCTGCCAAGAGTTAAGGAGCCAAGCAACTTGGGCTCTCATGCGACGGCGTTCTCACCTTGTGCGACTTCAGTGCGCCAGTTGTCTTGCCGGCTTAGATATTACTTTTGTTGAATCTGACGTTCATTTTTTTGGGTGGCGCACACATCGTGCTTTTTGCAATGTATGCGTACCGTACGCACACATGACAAACTGCGCCATGTGTGCGCCACCCAAAGTATCGGGACAAGACTTAACATAGTAATACTAGCCAGCCGGCAGAACACCGCCCAGCCTTCGCGTGATTTCCTGGTGGGTCTCTTCTACCGGCCAATGGCCAGGCACGACGCGGAATCGATTAGGATGCTTCTGCGCAATGGCCAGATAGCCCTGCCGAACCCGCTCGAAGAAACTCAACGACTCCATCTCGAAACGGCCTTCGTCTACCTGTCGATCCTGATTGCGCTGTCGCGCTCTCGCCAACGCGACGGAAGGATCGAGGTCAATCAGAAACGTCAGGTCTGGCAGCCTCTGCCCAACCACCGCCTGGTTCAATTGCTCGATGAAGTTCATGTCCAACCCGCGACCGTAGCCTTGATAGGCGACGCTGGCATCGGCGAAACGGTCGCATAAGACCCACCGCCCCCGTTCCAAGGCAGGCACGATGTTCTGGCAGAGATTCTGGCAGCGGGACGCGTAGTACAGCAGGAGTTCACTGAGAGGCTCGATGCCTTGTCGGGCAGAGTGCAGCAGGATCTCCCGAATCGCTTCTCCGACTTCTGTGCCGCCGGGTTCTCGCACGATCGCCACATCGATTCCTCGTTTTCGAAGGTATTCGTGCAACAATCGCAGTTGCGTGGTCTTTCCGCAACCGTCGATGCCTTCGAAAGTGATGAAAAAACCCATAAGGTGAGCTGAGCGGGACACGAGGCAGCACTGGAGAAGCACATTTCAAACGGGCCGAACGCTAGCACAAAAGGCGAATCGCCGACAAGCGGCGCCGAACATTTGCAATTGGCTTTGCGAGGGCGCGTCTTTTGACTGTCCGGAACACGAGCTTCCCGGACAGTGCAGGAGCTTGTGGACGGCCAAGGCGTTGCGCTTGATTGCCCAACCGTCAGCGGGCGCTTCGGCTTGACGAGATCCACGTGCCCGACCTACCTGGTGAGTGTCCCGTCAAAGTCGTGAGCCCTCCCTTAGGATCGGGCTACGGAACAGCCGCGTGAGCCGAATCCTTAGCCCGCGCGTCAGCAAGGGCTCGACCTCGACTCAAGGACTTGCGAGTCTTTGACGGGATGCTGCCTCCCCGATGGGTGTTTTGAAAAGCGCAGGCGGGTGTTGTAAGATTTCAGCGCCTTGTGCGGCGCCAGAAGTTGTCTCCAGTTTGCCGGCACGAGATAAGGTGAATGGAACCGCCTTCCTTTTCAATCGACGTTCAAGCGAACCTGGAAACCGTGCTTCAGGACATCGAGCATGCGACACTGAGGGCCGGGCGTCCTAAAGGTTCGGTCAAGTTGGTGGCGGTCTCCAAGACGGTGGACGTCGAGTCGATTCGGCAGGCTGTCGCGGCGGGCGTCACCGTGCTCGGCGAAAATAGAGTACAGGAGGCTTCTTCCAAGCGCCCCCTGCTGGCAGATCTCGCTGCCGAGTGGCATCTGATTGGATCGCTGCAGAAAAACAAGGCGAACCGGGCTGCGGAGATTTTCGACTGGATTGAGTCGCTGGACGATCTTGAGCTGGCAGCCAGGTTAGACCGGGCGTGTGAGCGGTTGGCCAAGCGGATGCCGGTTCTGATTCAGGTCAACGTTGGGAGGGAAGCAAGCAAGTCCGGGATCGCCGAAGAGGAGGCCATCGAGTTTTCGCGCCGGCTTTCCGGGTTCACACACTTGGACGTGCGTGGGCTGATGGCCATCCCACCCTTCACCGAAGATCCGGAAGAGGCGCGGCCTTACTTCATCCGACTACGCGAATTGGCCCAAAGCATTGAGAAGGAGCAGGTGGGCGGCATTACCATGAAGGAGTTGTCGATGGGCATGAGCCACGACTTCCCCGTGGCTATTCAGGAAGGCGCGACACTGGTTCGGATTGGAACGGCGATTTTTGGTCCGAGACAGGCAAGATAACGCGGCCGTCGACCTTGCTTCGGACATTTGACCGGATAGTGCTACTTCTGAGCGGTGATGAGGTCTGACGTCGGGCCATTCTCATTCGCAGTCAGGGTGCAGCCAAACGCATCGAAGACTGGCGCGGGCGGCCGGGGAGGGGAGTGTTTGAAGATTCGCATTGCAGCTCCACCGGTCGACGGCAAGGCAAACGAGGCTCTGATTGGCTTCGTAGCCCGGCGCCTGGCGGTCCCGAAGTCGAGTGTGCAGATTCGTTCTGGGTTTTCTTCCCGGCGAAAAATGATGCAAGTGGAAGGCTGTTCTGCTGAGCAGTTCCAAAGTTTTTTGGCTGAGTTCGAATCGTAGGCTGCCTGACCCGAAAGCCAGGCACCTTGAGAGCTAGAACTGTGAGGTCGTGAATGAACCTCAGCAAGATAAAGACCGGCGTGGTCGTTGTAGCAGCGCTCTTCTTTCCGGGCCTCGGCCACTTGATCTTGGGGAAGTGGATTCGAGCCCTCCTGCTCTCCAGTTCCATTCTTGGATTGTTCTGCCTGGGGCTGGCGGTCGATGGCAAGCTCCATGGAATGGACGCGAGTGAGCTGATTGCCATGCTCTACTTCTTTGCCGATGCCAGCAACGGGCTGCCCTACCTGATGGCGAAAAACTGGGGCTACGGCGGCGGCAATCCCCAGAATCAGTCATTCGAGTACGGCAATACGTTTCTGGCCGTGGCGGGTCTGCTCAACCTGCTGGTTGTTCTGAACGCTTTCGATATTTCAATCGGCCGAAAGAAATAGACGCATGGAATTGCCTCACTTTGCCGCCCTGACGATCTTTGCGTTTTGCGTGTCGATTGTTTTTTCGCTGACCTCGAAAGAATCTCCGAAAGAGCGGCTCCAGTACGGCGTCACTGTTTTCCTCACCTTCCTCGGCGTGGCGTTCGGGCTCGGCTGGGTTATGTTCCCCTTTCCTCGCTAGCGTCTGCTTTCGCGACGTCTAGGACCTCTGCTCAAATTGGCCGGCTCAACCCGGTTGAACTCCCGATTCTCTGCTTGTGCCCTCGCCCTTTGCAGCGTCTTCCAGCCTGGGTGACGAGACAGGTCGTCCCTCGCACGGGTTCCCTATGCCGCGCGGTGGCAAACGTGGGACGGCCATCACGCTCTCTGTCGGCGCACTGCAGAAGGGATCGCAGCGCCGGAAGCCGGGTAGCTGAGATCGGAGCTATACACACGGACATAAGTATAATGCGAATAGAATCGCTTAAATCGCACACAGCCTGCGGACCGTCTCGTGGCCAAGCTTCCACTGCTCGAATTGTGCCTCTAGGGCTTGGACCACTTCGTTGAGGTGAGCGAAGTATTGATCGTGAATACACAGCTTGCGGGTCAGTTTCCAGACCCGCTCAATCGGATTCAGATCGGGACTGTAGGGCGGAAGATAGTTCAGATGAAACCCCTCATCGTGAGCCTGACGCCAGTCCCGATGCAACTTGGCATGGTGGTAACGAGCGTTGTCGACAATCAGAATCACTCGCCGACCTGGGCCCTGACTCTGTTCATACAG
>VFZK01000405.1 GCA_016871215.1 Acidimicrobiia bacterium
CAGCTTGTCTCGGGACCGAATGACATAGAAGGCGAGGGAGTGTCGCCGCCTTCCCAGGGATTTCTCGAAACGCTAAGTTGCCGTTCACTGTGACAAAACTGACTCCCGGGTGGATCTTCCTAAGAGTGAAGAAAATCGAAATCGGTCACTACCAAAAACTCCCGTTACTGAACTGACATGAACAACTTGCAGACACTGTAGGCTCGAACAGCTGGACACTAGTGGGTTTGAACCTGAAATCTTTGGTAACGCGGGCATACCCTTGGCTCACGCCGGAAGCATGCTCGGCCAGAACGTTTCCAATCTGCCGCCAAGTTTTCGCAGGGACGAGAATGGTTGCCCGGGACGCACTCTTCACGCGCACTCGTAGTAGTGCGGACGGATCGTCCGTGCGTGAAACGCAAGACGCTGCGGCAGAACTCACGACAACCATGGGCGAGACGCCCATGCCACTTTCCGAGCGCCACAACACCGTGGTGATTGCCGACGAGACGAGCCGCAGTCAAACGACTTCATCGACGGCTTCGCGCCCCACACGCGCGACGACCTGCCACAAGCCTCGTTTTTCGGTTTCGCCGAGCCGCAGGACTTGAGCACGCCGGCTCTTGAAGTAGATCGGTAGTCGCCGACGCCAATGCACTTTGGGAAGACCTTGCTGGAAATTCGCCGACGCCGGTTCGTCTGACCTCTTCAAGAGCCGCCGCTCGCTGTCTGTTTCAAGCGATCGCGCACAAGGCGTCCGAAGGCAGTTGGCTCGAACCGGGTTACCAGGAAGGGTTCGTTCGACCAGCTCCAGGCTGTCCAGCCGACCTGGAGCGCATCAAAATAGTGCGCCAGCGAACGACCCCACTCCCGATCTTCGGCGTTCCCTCCCCACTCACCTGCAAAGACTGGAAACGTCGCCGCGAGGTTACCGAACGCCTCTGCCCAGTTGGAACCCTTGTGGGGATAGACGTGTGTGGAATAGACCAGACTGTCGCGATCCAGAGGCATGCTGCTCAAGTCGTATCCCCACAGCCCTGAAACGAAGATCAGTGCGCTGGGATGAACCGATCGGATCGCATCGACCAGCTTGAGAGCCCACGGGTGCCACTCCCTGGCAGTGACTCTTCGGTGGGTGGCGGGGTAGGTGGAGCCGTCTTCACGGATCAACGGATGCGGGTCGTCCGGAAGGCGGTCGTGCGGTTCGTTGAAAAGGTCATAAAGGACGGCAGGCTCTTCGCGGTAGCGCCCGGCAAGCCGCTGCCAGAAGTCGAGAGACTTCAGGTTCGGCAGTGGCGCAACGAAGTTTCGGTTTCCGCCAAAACTCTGGTAGGCGTCGAGCCATTGCAGGTCGAGCAGTGTGTAGGCACCGCCGTGCGCTGCCCAGCGAATAACGCGGTCGATCTCCCCAAGGTAATCGTCGGCGTTCCACCGGCTTCGCCCGTTCAGAGCCCAGTTTTGATTGAGGGGCAAGCGAACGATGTTGCAGCCCCAGCCTTTGACGATGAAGTCGATCTCTGACCGCGAGATTCCAGCCGCGGAACAGAACCCGTCCTCATCGGGCTCGGCCCACTCCAATCCGGAACGATTGACGCCACGCAGCAAGATGGGCTGGCCAGTGGCCGCCACAACGATCCGGTTTCCCGACACCGCCAGTCCCGGCAGCCCACGCGATAACTCGCCGTTCATCGTTCCTGGTGGGGGCTTAGCTCCTTTTCCCGGAGCGCGCTGAATCCAGCCTTGATCTGGTCTCGCACTTTTCGGAAAGCGTCCAAGATTTCTTCCGGAGTCCCCGATGCTTGCGCCGGGTCGTGGAACGACAAGTGCAGCCGGCCTTTCACCTGGCCAGCAAAAGAGGGACAGTTCCGTTCGGCATCGTCGCAAACAGTGATGACGCAGTCAAAGGAGCGGTTCAGAAATTCGCTGACATGTTTCGGCTGGTGATGGCTGATATCGATTCCAATCTCTCTCATCACCTGGATGGCAGCCGGGTTCACGGTGGAGGATGGCCGGGTTCCCGCAGAAAAGACTTCGAGCTCCGCACCGAGCGACCTGAGAAAGCCTTCGGCCATCTGACTCCTCGCTGAGTTGCCGGTGCACAACACCAAGACTTTCATGCCTTTTGCCTTGCCGAGTGTCGTGAGCCCTCGCTGACAGTGCCCCAGCTTACACTTTGTCTGTGCTGAGCGCCAACAGGTTCGACCGAACGAGCAGGATCCCCGTCAAAGTCGTGAGCCCTCCCTTATGGTCGCACTACTGCTACTGAACAGTCGTATGAGCCAAATCAACACCTCGCGCGAGGGCAAGGACTCGACCTCAACTCAAGGACCTAAGAGGCTTTGATAGGACCCTGCCAGAGCAAGACCACCGTTGTCTCCAGTCCTTCCGACATGGAAATCCGAACCCGAGTTGAAATCGTGTCTGGCCAAGCACGTTAAGGCCAGCAAAGGCATTCGCTCGAGCCGGCCAGGTGGCATCTACAACGACTGGCTGCCACGCTCGGCTACCGTCTGGTGACACAAATCGACTGCCGAACGCTGCTTGGCCACTCTAGCCGAAACCGGAACGTCCAGCAAAACGTCTATCTCGGTAACTGGGCGAATGGATTCAGGCTCAACTCGACTTTTCTTTTTTGGCAGGTTTCTTCCTGAATCGATCTATAAGAGAGTGTTTAGAAAGGCGCGCTTTGGTTCGTAGTCCCGCCTTTAGGCGGAAGCAAATGCTGTGGTTCCGGCTAAAGCCGGGACTACAAACGTAGCTGACTCCTTGACCACCCCTTTCTAAACACCCTCTAAAACACGCAGTTCGCTTCTAGCCGCATTACAAGGAGGGAATGGTGGCAGCCAGGTTACTTCGCAGTTGGATTGCTTTGGTGATCGGCGTTGGCTGCGGCGTGGTCCTCCACTCTCGAGTTCCTCCTCAGGTTCTTGCCGTCCGGCTTGAGAATGGTATGTTCATGGGCCTGACCATTCAACTGTCGCCGCCGGTTGAAGCGTGGGATTTGGCAGGGCAAGGCGAGTATCTCGGAGGCGGCTACCGACTGACGATCGAAGAACAAACCGCGACGTCAGGAAGCCTGGCAAAGGTGTCCCTGGTGCGAGAGGGCCAACAACGGTTTACGGTCGAGCGGTTTCGGGCTGAGTGGGAAATCGCGGATCCGGAACTGTACGCCATTTGGACTTACAACCATGTCCCGAATCGGTTGCGGAATTACCGCGCGCTGGCAACGGAATCCTTCGCAGACCTTACCGCACCGAACTCAGGTATTCCGTTTGCGACGGCAGTCGATCGGGGCGGTATCAATCGGCTCGCCGTCGGGCTCAAGAACCAGCATCGAGTCGTCAACTTGCGGGGAGAGCCCCTTGAGAGCGGCGGTTATCGGCTTTCACTCGAAACGCGCCTGCCGGTTGACAGCAACAAGTTCGAAGAAATCCTCTACGCGGACACTGCGCCACAGGATTGGTTCTCGGTCACTCGCCGGTATGCCGATTGGGTTGACGAGGAACTCACCTACGAACCGTTTCCGGTGGCTCCAGGGTGTTATTCCCCAATGTACGACGTCTGGTATTGGGCTTTCGACGACACCAGCCCCGAGCTTTACTGGACAACGCTGGCCCGAGCCAGCCAGATTGGCTTCAAGGCGTATCTGTTCGATGCTGGCTGGGAATCTGAGACAGGAGAGCTGTCCAAGTGGCTGGAGGGCTCGATTGGAGATTACGCCCATCCGGAACACAAGCTCCCAGGTTTTCCAGAGCTACTGCAGTTCGCCAAGAACAACTTGCGCATGAACACAGTGCTTTGGATGTCTCCCTACGCGGTGGGCCGAGAAAGCACTTCCTATCCCCGGACGCGGCGGTCTCACGTGCTTTTCGATCGTCGGAACCCTGAATTCAACGGCGGATTGGAGATGGCGCCCATGACACTCCAGCTTGGGAGACGGTACGACGAGAACGTGAATCTCTGTCCACGCCATTCAGGCACCCGGGAGCATCTCAAATCCCTGTTTGAACGCGTTTCGAACGACTACCGTCCCAGCGGGTACTGGTTGGACTTTCAGGAAACAGTTCCCTTCCTTTGCGAGTCGTTTCATGAACACCAGCACGACTTCAGTGATGGATTTAACCTCTCACAAAAGCAAATCAAGCAGGCTGTCATTTCGACCATCGAATATCCTACCGTTGAGCTACGCTTTCCCGTCGCGAACCTCAACAACAAGCCTTATGGCAATATCTGGCAAAGCATCGACTCGCCCGGCGATTTCGACACGATGCGGCTTTGTTCGATGATGATGCGCCCATTCAGCCGTGGAGTGGTGATGGGCACCGACGAGATGTACTGGCCGCCCGGCGCGAATGCGGCAACGGTGAGCAAGTTTGCCGCAACTACCGTTCTGAGCGGCGTCCCAGCAATTGGGGCCAATTTCGGGGCTGCCCCCAAGTTCCACAGCAGAATTGTGAGGGCCTGGCTGCAGTTCTACCAAGCCAATCGGGGCGCGCTGACGGACGGCGAGTTCTTGCCGTTTGGAGATTTCGAGCTTCCCAACCACCGGATCGAGTCGCCCGATGCGGCGTTCGTCTATTTGAGGAAGGTTAAAGCGCCTGGCGAAGTTCCACTCGATGGCCATCCCAGTGTCATTTATTTGGTGAACTGCACAGACTCTGATGAAATCCTAGCCTTGTTTCCAAAGTTGGAACCGGGTGCTTACGACATCGTGGTGTTGAACGAATTCCTCCAGCTGAGATCGCGAAGGATTGTCCATCTTGATGCACAGACGCCCCTGCATGAAAATGTTGCCCGGGGAAATACCCTCAGGGTCACGCCGCTGCTTGCACCAGATAAGTCTTGACTCATTCTTGC
>VFZK01000406.1 GCA_016871215.1 Acidimicrobiia bacterium
GTGGCACTCAGCGTCAGTGGAGGCAAAACCATCGGCATGCCCAGACAATAAACTAATTTCCTGTTATTGTCCAGTTAGTTGTTGGACAATACACTAGGGTCTCGAGAGCAGGCTGTGGATGCTTCGAGGACCGCTCGGTGTTTGCGACCTCGGCTGCATTCCGTGCCGTCGACGCTGGAATCAGACGACGATCACATGCCGAAAGCGCCAGCCCAGAGTGCCTCCTCGAGCAATTTTGGACTGCGTCAGTCCTCTGCCGCTTTCTTGAGGATCGGCTGTCCGAAGCGAGCCGCCTGGTACAACCGCTCAGTCCGGTTGCTGGATGCCCCTCGTGGGGCGTCACAAGCCGTTGAAGCATGGACACCCGGCTTGGTGGAACGATGAACTGGACCACGGTTGACTGCGACTACAGGAACAACCCAGGCCGTGACCTTTCGATCAGCGGAACCCGCAGATTCATCTCCTTGCCCTGCCGGTAGATCTTGAGATTGACGACATCGCCAGGCCTTTTTTTGTCGATGACGCGGTCAAGTTCGGCCATGGAACTGATCGATTGGCCGTCTGCCTCGAAAATGATGTCGCCGCCAAGAATCATCAGCGAGTTCCCAACCAGATAGGTGCGCTGCCCACCGCAAATCCCCGCCCGCGAAAAGGAATCGTCCCGTTGCGTCCGCACGACAAGAATGCCGTGGTCCACTGGCAAGTCGAGAGCCTGAGCGAGTTCGGGCGTCAATTCATACCCGGAAAGGCGGGCGAAAGCGCGCCGGACGCGACCCTCGGAGATCAGATCCGGGATGATGGCTTTCGCGGTATTCACCGGAATCGCAAAACCGATTCCGATATTGCCACCTGAGCCCGCGGTGGAAAAAATCTGGGTGTTGATCCCGATCAATTCTCCCAGAGAATTCAGGAGCGGCCCTCCAGAATTGCCGGGATTGATGGCGGCGTCGGTTTGAATGACGTCGTCGATCATCTTGCCGTTCTCGGCGCGGATTGTCCGCCGCAGCGAGCTGATCACGCCGGTTGTCAGCGTGCCTTCCAAGCCGAACGGATTCCCAATCGCCAGGACTTTCTGGCCCACTTGCAAGTTTGACGAGCTGCCCAGCTGCACAACGCTGAGCGCCTTGCCGGCGGGATCGATTTTGATGACGGCCAGGTCGTTCGACGGGTCGGCGCCAATGACTCTTGCCTTGAGCTTCCGTTTGTCCGACAGCGTCACTTCCAGCGCCCCTGCGCCCTCAACCACGTGGTAGTTCGTCAGAATATGTCCCTGCCGGTCGATAATCGCACCCGAACCGGAGCCTTGTTTCGGCATGGCATTGAAGAAGAAGTCGAAGTCAACGGTCGTCGAAGTGATGTTCACAACCGCTGAGCTGGTTCGCTGGTAGATTTCGATGCTGTTAGCTTCGTCCTGGGTGACTGGGGGGTACGGCTTGTCTGCCGCCGCCGCTGAGGGGCTCTCACTGAAGTAGGGCGCCGGAGCCAACTGCCTGGTCAGAAGCCGTCCTGCGATCCAAGCCAAGACCGCAGCCAAAGTCAGCAGCAACACGAAGGTGCGCAAACGCAACGTAATCATAAAGCGTTAGAGCGTGGATTCACGTCTCCTCGAAGACGGTTGTGAAGGTCTAATCGCTTTGATCGGAAGTTCGAAGCAGCGGGACAACGCATGGATCGCCCCATCGGCTGCCAAGGCCCTGCGCTTGAACCCGGCAATGCAAGCTCAGTCATGAAAGGTGTCGCTGGACGCTCCGCCCACCAACCCTCTAACAACGCGCGCCATACTTTCCGCCGGAGGAAGGCCAACGTATTTCTTGGCGATCTTGCCTTTGCGGTCGATGATGAACGTTGTCGGCAGTCCCATAATGCCGCCAAAGCTTTCGGCCACCTTCTCGTCGCCCATGACGATAGGGTATTGGATTCGAAACTCGCGCGCGAAATCCTTGACGTCGTCCGTGCCGGTTGTATCCATCGAAATGCCGACAATCTCCAGTCCCTGCCCCTTCAGCTCGGCGTAGAGTTCGTTCAAATGAGGAATCTCCTCCCGGCACGGAGGGCACCAGGTCGCCCAGAAGTCAACAATCACCACCTTGTTGGCGAGGTCCTTCATGGCAACCGTCTTTCCGTCCAGGCTGGTAAACGAAAACTGAGGGGCATCCGGCGCAGGGCTGGCAGGCGTCGAGCATCCGGCCAGAACGGCAGCGGCCGCGAGCGCAGCCAAAGGGGCAACCAACTTCCAGTGATTCATCATGAGTTTTGGGCCTCAGAGTTTCGGCAGAGGCGGCGATTCGAAGCGAGCTTCACTGCAAGGGCAACGCCAAGCACTCATTCTGCCTGCTCCAACGCGTCCCGCCTCGCTGCCTGTATCGGTCAGTATTCGTAGTTGAAATATCGAGCCAATCGCGAGAACTGGTTCGTCATCACCATCACACCCAGAATGATCAGCAGGGCCGCGCTGGCATACTCAATCTGGCGGTAGTGGCGCTTGACCCAGCCGAAGAAGCCAAAGAAAGTGTCCAATGCAATCGCCGTCAAGAAAAAAGGAATACCTAAACCCAGCGAGTAGCTGGCAAGCAGCACAATGCCTTGGCCACTGCTCTGCTGGTTGCTGGCGACGACCAATATCGCTGCCAGGATTGGGCCGATACAGGGAGTCCAGCCGGCCGCGAAAGCCAGCCCAACGAGGTAGGTGCTGAAAACCCCACCAGCCTTGCGATTCATGTTGAACCGCTTCTCGTAGTTGAGAAACTTGATCTGAAAAAGCCCGGCCACATGCAGGCCGAAAATGATGATGATTGCCCCAGCAATCCGGTTGAACCAGATCTTGTTCTTCAAGAGAAACTGGCCGGCATAGGTCGCCGAAGCGCCCAGCAGAACGAATACCGTGGAGAAGCCGGCAATGAAGAGAAGGGCGGTCACGATGATCCTCTTCCTGGAGGCTCCGCCTCTGCCGTCCCGCAGCTGCTCCAAAGAAATGCCCGAGATGAACGAAATATAGGCGGGCACCAACGGCAGCACGCAAGGCGAAACGAAGGAAGCGACACCTGCGACGAATGCTGAAACTAGCGTGACGTTGTCCATGCAGTCCGTTCCAAGTCCTCAAACAGGGCGTCCACTTGCATCCGAGTCTGCTCCTCGGTGCCAGAATTGTCGACGATGTCGGTAGCAAATGCCCGCTTTTCCGCAAGGGGCATCTGCAGGGCAATGCGCTGTCGCGCTTGCTCTTCCGTAAGCCGGTTGCGGGCCATTAAGCGCTCCACCTGCTGTTCCAGCGTGCAAACTACCAGCACCAAACGGCGAAAGTGCTGATGGAACCCTGACTCGATCATCAGCGACGCGTCGACCAGTGTGCGGACCTGCTTGAGGGCTTGCAACCTCCCCTGGATGGTTCGAATCACCTCGGGGTGCAGAAGCCGGTTGAGCTGCCCTAGTTTGCTCGGGTTTCCGAAAACCTCTGCTCCCAGCTTGCCGCGATCGATCTCCCCTGAGTCCCCAAGAATGCCAGGTCCGAAGGCGCTCACCACCGGCTCATAGCCTGGCCGCCCTGGGAGCAGCAGCTCGTGCGCCACAAGATCGGCGTCGATCACGGTGCAGCCTTTGGCTGCAAACAACCGGCACACGGTGCTCTTCCCGCTGGCAATGCCTCCTGTCAGCCCAACAGGCGTCATCGCTCGCCCTGCAGATTCCGCTGCATGCGGGCCGCCTGAACCGTGTTCTTCATCAGCATGGCAATGGTCAGCGGGCCCACGCCGCCGGGAACCGGGGTAATGGCCGAAGCCACCGCCGCCACCGAAGAGAAGTTGACGTCGCCAGCCAGCACATACTCCTTGTTTCCGGCCCGATTCTTCTCGTACTGCGCAACCAGCGAAGGGTCAGCCGCCAGAATGTCTTTCAACGCAGCGCCAGCGACTTTGTTGATACCGACATCGATCACCACAGCCCCTGGCTTGACGAACTCGGCCGTGATCAAGGCAGGTCTGCCAATCGCGGCCACCAGAATGTCGGCCTCCCGGCACACCTGCGGCAGCTGCCGCGTTCGGGAATGGCAAATCGTTACGGTGGCATGTTCCCGCAACAACAGAAAAAGTTGAGGCTTGCCCACCAGGTTGCTGCGTCCGACGATCGCCACGCGGCTTCCTTCCAGTGTTATCCCCTCGCGGCGAAGAATCGCCACCACGCCCGTTGGGGTGCAAGGCGTCAGCGCGCTGCGTCCCAACGCCAGGTTCCCCGCATTCATGGGATGTAACCCGTCTACATCCTTCTGCGGGCTCACGGCCAACAGGATTGCCGACTCGTCGATCTGGCGCGGCAAAGGAAGCTGCACCAGGACTCCATCGATGGCTCGATCGTGGTTGAGCGAATCAATCACAGTGAGTAATTGTTCTGTCGTGGTTTCAGCGGGCAGGCGAATCTCACGACTGTAGAGGCCGAGAGCCTGGCAAGCTCTGATCTTGTTCCGAACGTAAACTTGCGAAGCCGGGTTGTTGCCAACCAAGACCGCCGCCAGCCCAGGCTGAATACCCTGAAGCTTTAGGGTCTCAACCTCCGATCGGACTTCTTCCTGAATCTCTCTCCCGATGCGCACTCCGTCGATTATTTTCGCCTTCATCCTATTTGCAGCCTTCGCCGAGAGACTGGGTCTCGAACTATGAGCGCCCTCATGCCGCGCAGAGATGATAGCACACGGACCGGCCAGCCGGAGTCGCGGTCGCTCAGTTCTCCAGGGCGAACGCATCTAAAGAGGGCTGGACAAATCTGCATCCATATGCTATGACGACAAGGGGAAATAGCTCCAATGCGATCTCCGGAGCCCTTGTTCATGTCCCCACTCAAGCC
>VFZK01000407.1 GCA_016871215.1 Acidimicrobiia bacterium
CATGCCCATGCTATGGCCTGTCAATCCTTGACCAGGTAAAACCACCGACTGGAGAGCCGTATGCGGGAGACCCGCCTGTACGGTTCGGAGGGAGGGGGAGCAGCACGCTCTCCCTACCCCTATCCTGATGCCCGTGTCGCGCCGAAACGAGAACAGAATTCTCTTTTTGACGTGCATAACCGCCTAATGAATTTGGTCTGTGCAGGTCTTCTTTTTCCAGACCGTGAACGAAGCCCATGACTGGAGCCCCGCGCACGAGGAGCACGCGAGCCTGCGGAATTCGCCTTGACGCTCCGCTGAGTCCCTAGTATCATGTGGAACTTACCAATGACCTGGAAACCCTTGCAGGATTTGGGTTTCGCCCGCCTGTGACTCCTTTGCACCGCGGAACGCTGCATGTCCGAACCTTACGATCCGAAGCACTTTGAGGCGAAGTGGGCCGAGCGCTGGGAGGCCGATCAACTTTATCGGACGGGCCCAGCTGACGAACGCCCGAAAGCCTACATTCTCGACTTCTTCCCTTACCCTTCGGGTGATGGCCTGAGCGTCGGTCATTGCCGAAACTACGTGCCAACCGACGTACTGAGCCGCTACTACCGCATGCGTGGCTACAATGTGCTGCACCCCATGGGATGGGATGCGTTCGGCCTGCCAGCAGAGAACGCTGCGATCGAGAGAAAGACTAATCCGGCGAAGTTGATCGCCCAGTTTTCGGCTAACTACAAAAGGCAGTTTTGCCTGATTGGCATATCTTTTGACTGGACGCGGGAGATCAACTCGTCGACCCCCGAGTATTACCGGTGGACGCAGTGGATTTTCCTCCGACTCTACGAATCCTGGTACGACCCTCGTGCGAACGCTGCACAGCCAATCGCCGCGCTCGAAAAGGAACTGGCAGAGAGAGGAAGTGCCGGCATTGCCGGCGTGCCGCCGATGACGGCCCAGCAATGGCAGACTCTTGGCGCACGTGAACGCAAGGACTACCTCAGTCATTTCCGCTTGGCTTACCGCGCCGCTTCAACTGTGAACTGGGACCCGGTGGAGAAGACGGTGCTGGCGAACGAAGAAGTCATCGACGGCCGAGGCTGGCGAAGTGGCGCCCTTGTAGAGAAGAAGACCCTGATGCAGTGGTTCTTCCGTATCACGGCTTACGCCGACCGGTTGCTGGCAGATCTGCAGGATCTCGACTGGCCGGAGAATATCAAGCTGATGCAGGTCAACTGGATTGGCCGCAGCGAAGGAGCCGAGGTGGTCTTCGAGACTCCTGTTGGCGGGCTACACATCTTCACAACACGTCCGGATACACTGTGGGGCGCCACGTTCATGGTGCTTTCTCCAGAACATTCTCTTGTCCTGAAGCTAACAACCCCGGACCGGCAGGCGGAGGTGCAAGCGTACATCGCGGAAGCTCGAAAGAAGAGCGACATCGACCGCACTGCTGAGGGAAGAGAGAAGACAGGGGTCTTCACCGGCGCGTATGCAAGGAATCCAGTGAACGACGAGCAAATACCCGTCTGGGTTGCTGACTACGTTCTCATGGGCTACGGAACCGGTGCAATCATGGCTGTCCCGGCCCATGACCAACGGGACTTCGAGTTTGCGCGTGGGTTCAACCTCCCGATCCGGGTGGTGATCCAGCCGGAATCCAAACCGGCACTCCAAGCCGAAACGATGACCGAGGCTTGGCCCGGAGAAGGTGCTATGACTCACTCTGGTACATTCGACGGCACACCGACGAGCATCTCTGTTGCTCAGGTCACGGAGTGGCTGGAGTCAACGGGAAAAGGAAAGCGTAGAGTCAACTACAAGCTCCGTGATTGGGGCATCAGCCGCCAGCGTTACTGGGGGACTCCGATTCCAATCATTCACTCTGCACAAGGTGAGGAACCTGCCGAATTGCCGGTGACTTTGCCTGATGTCAAGTACTATGAGCCGACGGACACTGGGGAGTCGCCTCTGGCCGCGATACCGGAATTCGTCAACACGGAAAAAGGCAAACGAGAAACCGACACGATGGGCACTTTTGCGTGTTCTGCCTGGTACTACTTGCGATTCGCCGATCCGCACAACCAGAATGCAGCCTTCGACCCCCAACAGGTTGCCTATTGGCTGCCGGTGGACATGTATGTCGGCGGCGCCGAGCATGCGGTGATGCATCTGCTCTATGCCCGCTTTTGGACCAAGGTGCTGCATGACCTAGGCTATGTTCCGTTCATCGAGCCCTTCAAGCGGCTGCGAAACCAAGGCATGATTCTGGCGCCGGACGGCAAAGAAAAGATGTCGAAGAGCAAAGGCAACGTCATCACTCCCGACGAAACTGTCGCCGAGTGGGGCGCCGACGCTTTGCGTGCCTACGAGATGTTTATTAGCGATTTCGAGATGGCGACGCCTTGGAATACTCATGGGCTGGCTGGAACCTACCGGTGGCTGCGCCGTGTCTGGGAGGTCGTCTTGAGCCCAGCACCACGCCCAGCGGCCGACGACAGAACCGCTCAAGCCGACCGCGACTTAACACGGTGGACGCACAAGACCCTTCGAAAGGTGTCGCAGGACATCGAAGGATTTCGCTTCAATACGGTGATCTCGACGCTTATGGAGTTCACCAACGCACTTCACGATGCGCAGCGCCAGCCTGTAAGCGATCGGGCGTTCAACGAAGCCACCGACGTGCTGCTGCTGATGGTTGCACCTGTGGCGCCCTTTATGGCCGAAGAGATCTGGGCGAGGCAGAGTCGCCCTTACTCGATTCACCAGCAGCTCTGGCCGCAGTTTGACCTGGCATTGGCCGCTGATGAAACGATCACGCTGGTTCTGCAAGTGAACGGAAAAGTGCGTGGACGTATTGCGATGCCGGCAGGCTTGACGGAAGAGCAGGCACGCGATGTCGCCATGAAGAACGAAGCCGTTCAGCGTCATCTGGATGGAAAGCCTCCGCGAAAACTGATCTATGTTCCCGGGAAGCTGGTCAACGTGGTTGTGTAGGCCCAGAATGGAGCGAATCCTGCCTCTTTCCTCTCGCATATCGTGGTTGGTTCTTAGCCTGATACTACCTTTCTTTGGCCTCGGATGCGGTTACCGTTTGGCAGGAAGGGCTGTGGCGATTCCCGCCAACATTGATTCGGTGGCGATTCCGATATTCACGAACAAAACCACGAAGTACCGGCTCGAACAGCGATTGACCGCCGCCGTGGTCGACGAGTTCCTGTCGCGGACGCGTTATCGCATTGTGCCGGATGCAAGCCAGGGAAAGGCGTTGCTTGCGGGCGAAGTCACTGAGTTCACTTCCACTCCCGTGATCTTTGCGGGAGGCGCTGGTTCGACGTTTCTAGTGACCGTTCGCATGCGGGTGCTGTTGAGAGACACGACGACGCAGAAACTGCTTTTCGAGAACAACAATTTCTACTTTCGTGAAGAGTTCGAAATCAGCCGCGGGTCGAGAGAGTTCTTTCCCGAAGAAGGGCCAGCGATGGACCGATTAGCCCGCGAGTTTTCCAGAACCTTGGTCAGTAGCATTCTGGAGGCGTTCTAGCGCACAGCCGCATTGCTAACAGGGACGCCAGGCCGAAGGCTCCGGATGGAGAGGGTGTGGCTTGGCGGGTGAATTCGGACAAAACATGACGATTGGATACGCCGAGTTTGAAGCGAGCTTGGATCGGGGTCGGTTCCATGCGAACTACTTCATCTTTGGCGCTGACCCTTTTTTGGTCGATTCAGCCCGAAACTCGTTGAGGCAAGCTCTGGAGCAGGCCGGTCCAGTCGTGGTAGTGACACTGGATCTCGACGAAGTCTCTGTCGACGAGCTTATCAACTCGGCCCAGAGCCTTTCGATGTTCGCACCGAGGCAGTTCCTCGTGGTCAAATCCGCGATGAAACTGCGAGAACATCAGGGCAAGCGCCTCGCGCAGTACTTCGCGAACCCGAATCCGCAGACCGTCATCGCTTTCCTGGCGGGCGACTTGGATCGGGATCAACGTAAGAAGAAGATCTTCGAGACTCTTTCTGCAGGGACTCATGTCGTGGAATTGGCCCCGCTGAACCCTGGCGAAGTAAAAGAGTGGATTGAGCAGCAAGCCCGAGAGAAAGGATGCTCCATAGAGCCAGAGGCGATCCGTTTCCTTTTGGAATTGCAAGGCTCAGATCTCGGCCGGCTCTATCAGGAAGTTGAAAAAGCAACTCTTTATTCTGGGACCGATGCGACGATTACGTTACCCGTTGTGCAGGCTGTGTCTGGCTTTGCAGCCAGCCACACGTTGCTGGAGTTCCTCGATGCGATCGTTGCCAGGAACAAAGCCCGCGCGTTAGAACTGGTCGAGGAGGTTTTCTTTACCGGGAAGGAGACCGGATTGGCCTTTTGGTGGTTTGGTCAGCAACTGCGACAGTGGGTGCAGTTCAGAGAGCTCGCAGGAAAAACTCCTGCGGCGGTGATCGGCCGGCAAGCAGGTGTCTACCGTGCGCTCGCAGCCCAAAGAATGCAGGAACAAGCCAAGCGTTTTTCGAGACGAAGCCTCATTCGAGCGTTGCAAGGCCTGGCGGTTGTGGACGACAAAGTCAAAAGCAGTTGTGTCGATACCCGGTTCTCAATGGAGATGCTCGTCCACGACTTGACGAACTAGTGCTCTTTGGCAAGTGCCTCAGACGCTCGTTGCAAGCGTGCCCCAGACTGTTCGTGCCTGCCACCGATTCTGGGGTGCAATTAAGAGTGGCAGTCAGTTTGAACACAGGGACAGAGGGAATGCCATAGGGTTTGGTATTGAACAAAGGCGAGGATGGAGAGGGAAGGGGCTGGACAAATTCTCCCGATTCGTATAAAT
>VFZK01000408.1 GCA_016871215.1 Acidimicrobiia bacterium
CACTGGACCTTGCGCGGCGCCAATGCCATCTTGGCTCTGCGCTGTCTGGACCTAAGCAACCTATGGGAAGACTTCTGGGAATCCCGACGGGCCAGCTAAAATTCACCCACAAATTTGTCGCACACCCACGCTAGGATGCTAGGGCGTGCTTCACTACAAGCAGGGCAGGGTGCCGGTCATTCCAATGCCTGGGCTGACGAAGACGAAGCCTCCTCGACTTTCGGCAGCCCACTGCCAGGCAAGACTCGGACTTCCGACGGGATCCGGCGCTGGCAAACACCCTATCGGTGGTAGGGATATCCTTGGATCACGCAAAACGCACGATAGATTTGCTCCACCACCAGACACCGGGCCATTTCGTGGGTGAAGGTGAAGGCCGACAGCGAAAGGCTGAAGTCCGCTCGATCCTTGATCGCTTGCGAAAGACCCTCATGCCCGCCGATCGCGAAAACCAAGTTGCGCGTGGCTTGATCCCGATGCCGCCGAAGCCAGGCAGCGAACGTTTCGGTGGTCAAACTTTGTCCTGCACTGTCCAGCAAGACGAGGTAGTCTGATGCGCCAACCCGCGCGAGGAGTTTCTCGCTTTCCAAGGCGGCCAAGCGATCTTTCGCGCTCTGAGTCTTCACAGGCTGTACTTCCAGCAGAGCAACGTCGCAGAAGCGCTTCAAACGCATCCGATAGTCGTCGATGAGGCGATGCAGGTGAACATTGCGCGTCTTCCCAATCCACAAGAGAGTGATCTTCAATCGACCAGACCGTAGCGTTTTCGTTTTTCCAAGAGTGTTTTTCGACTGATGCCCAGGATGGCGGCGGCTTTCCCAATGCGCCCCCGCGTGAAGTCAAGGATCTCGGTAACGTATTGGCGTTCGAGTTGCTCCAACGTGGGCCGCTCGCGGCTCTCCTGGCTCGAGTTTTTTCGCCGAACAGCGTCCGGCAAATGGTGGGGCTCGATTGCTTCACCCTCGGCCAACATGACCAGTCCCTCGACCAGATTGCGCAACTCTCTCACATTGCCAGGAAAGGAGTATCGTGCCAGGTTGCTGAAGACCCGGCGGTCAACCCTGAGATGCCCTTTCTCGTACCGTTCACAAAACGACTGCAGAAAATGCTTTGTGAGAGGGAGAATGTCATCGGCTCGCTCGCGCAGGGGTAGCAAGTGAATTGGGATGACGTTCAGACGGAAGAACAGGTCCTCACGAAACGTGCCGGCTCTCACCAGGTTCTCCAGCCGTTCCCGAGACAAGACGATCAGACGTGCTTCGACAGGGATCGCTTCATGACCGCCTAATCGTCCAAAGGTTCGTTCTTCGATGACGCGCAGCAGCTTGGCTTGCGTTTCCATGCCGAGGGTGGCGATTTCGTCGAGTATGATCGTGCCTCGGCCGGCGAACTCGAGCTTGCCAGGCTTCCGCGCGTACGCGCCGGTGAAAGCTCCTTTCTCATGACCGAACAATTCGGTTTCGATCAGCTCCGCCGGAATGCTGGAGCAATCGATTCTTAGAAACGGCTCATTGCGACGAAGGGAAGAGTAGTGAATCAGGCTCGCGAGGAGGTCTTTTCCGGTTCCGGTTTCTCCCTGGATGAGGAGAGTGGAGTACGTGTTTTTGACCTTCTCGACCGTCCTCAGGATCTCGACAGAGGCCCTGTCGCGTGCTATCCAGTGGTGGTTGGCGATTGTTGACGCAAGCAAAGGCGGTCTCTTAGGCTCTCTGGAGAGCTCGCGAAACGGCGAGAAGTTCAGGCATCAGCCAGGTTGCCACGTTTCATACGGCTTGTGCGATGTCCTGCCTCGGTGCATCCCTCCACAGCCGTTCTAGATTGTAGAACGCCCGGTTCTTAGGCGAGAAGATGTGCACGATGAAGTCGGAGTAGTCCATGAGGATCCACTCAGCCTGCCGGTAGCCTTCGATGTGGTTCGGCATTCTTCCTCGGTCTTTCAGCCTGAAATGGATTTCGTCGGCAATGGCCTGATTCTGGGTCGAGGAAGTACCCGAGCAAATAATGAAGCTGTCCGTAAACGAGGCGATTTCTGCCACATCCAGCAGAATCAGATCCAACGCTTTCTTGTCCAGGGCGGCCCGGATGGCACAACGGATGAATTCGTCACTGATCTTCAAAATGTCCTCTTAGCTGAGATAGAGTTTCGTTTTCATAATATATTCTTCGACATCGGGCGGAACCAGATTGTGAATACTTCGGCCGGCACGCACTGCCTGGCGAATGGCTGTTGAAGACACGGGACTGGCGAAGTCGGCCACCAGGTAGGCACCTCGGCCGGATTCTGCCAGTGCCAGCGCCTGTTCTGCGTTTCCCACCGGCTTCGGACGCAATTCCTCTGGCAGATGGTTTGCCAGAAGCTCCACATCGTATCCTGGGCGGCTGAAGACAATGAAACTGCACAACTCGGAAAAGCGCCGGAACTCCTTCCAAGTAGGAAGTTCGGCAAATGCGTCGAGACCGATGAGAAAGAAGATGCCGGCAGTGCCACCAGCCAATCGCCTTAGCTGAAGCACGGTATCGATCGAGTATGATTTGCCTTCTCGGTCGCACTCGATACTCGAGGGGATCAACCTTGGGTCGCCCCTCAGCGCAAGCGCGACCATTGCATGGCGATCGAGGAAGTTGGCGTGCGTGCGTTCGCTCTTGTGAGGAGGCTTGACTGAAGTCACGAAGTAGATTGCATCCAGTTGAGCGATCCGGAGAGCTCTTCCGGCAAGTTCGAGGTGACCGAGATGCACCGGGTCGAACGTTCCGCCCAACAAACCTAGACGCAAGAGATTCTCCCAATCGACGAGTGGCGATCCCTATGAGCGGGATACGGCTGCCAGCCTCAGCCGGGCCGTTGTCCACAGCTGGAAGCCGGCTGGGTTGCCGCCGAGCCATTGGCCCGTTTCACGCCCGCGGCGATCAGCAGCATGCTGGCGATCTTGTACTTCAAATCGCGAAGGCCCAGTCCGGTCGCTGCGGAAATGGTACAAAACTCGAGGCCGTGTTCCGATGCGACCGACTCAAGTTTCTTCAACCGCAAAACGTCATCCATGGCGTCCAGCTTAGAACCGACAAGCAAAGTGGGTTTGGCCAAGATGGCGGGATTGAATTCATGGAGCTCGCGGTTGACAGTTCGGAAGTCTTCAGCCGGGTCACGTCGCTGCAAATCCGACAAATCCACCAGGTGAACCAGAACCTTGGTCCGCTCGATGTGGCGCAAGAACTGCAGCCCGAGCCCGTGACCGAGATGGGCCCCTTCGATAAGGCCAGGCATGTCAGCCACCACGTAGCTCTTGAAATCGTCCAATTCCACTACGCCCAGGTTGGGCTCGAGTGTGGTGAACGGATAGTCTCCGATTTTCGGACGTGCCGACGAAATTCGCGAAATGAGCGTCGACTTACCGGCATTGGGAAAGCCCACCAAGCCAACATCGGCCAGCAGCTTGAGCTCAAGCCGCAGACTGCGCCCTTCTCCGGCAAGCCCATACTCGAAACGCCGTGGCGCCCGATTCACCGGCGTCGCAAACTGTGCGTTGCCGCGTCCACCCCGTCCGCCCTGGCACACCATCACTCTTTCATTCGGCTCTGTGAAGTCATGGACCAGCTCCCCAGTGTCCTCATCATACACGACCGTTCCTACCGGAACTGGGATCGAAAGATCGTCTCCGTCCTTGCCATGGCACTTGCTTCCCAGCCCATGCTCGCCTCGCTTGGCCTGAAAAATACGGTTGTAGCGAAACTGAATCAGCGTATTGTGGCGCAAGGTCGATTCCAGATACACGTGGCCGCCCCGCCCGCCGTCGCCTCCACTAGGTCCGCCGCGAGGGACGAATTTTTCCCTGCGAAAGGCAAGGCAGCCGCAGCCTCCGTTGCCTGCTTTCACTTCGATGCGCGCTTCATCTAGAAACATTGGCCTTGTTCCGGGATAAGGTCTTGTCACCCAAAAACAAATCCCCTGCCTTGTGGATTTGTGATCCAACAAAGCAGGGGATAAGGATCGTACGGACAATTACTTCGAAGCGGCCATCTAGCTCGCCACCGGATAGACACTGATGAATCGACCCTGCTGCCCCTTGTCTTCGAATCGAACATGGCCCGTAACTTTGGCGAACAAGGTATCGTCTTTGCCACAGCCCACGTTGTGCCCCGGTTTGAACCGTGTCCCTCGCTGCCGAACGAGGATAGAACCGCCTGAAACGAGTTGGCCGCCAAACCGCTTCACTCCCAACCGCTGGGCATTCGAGTCACGACCGTTCCTCGAACTCCCTACGCCTTTCTTGTGCGCCATCGCGTTCTCCCTAGCTGGCAGTGATCGCTTCGACCTTCACCGCTGTGAACGGCTGCCGGTGGCCTCGGAACACCTTGTACTGTTTCTTCCGCTTGTACTTGAAGATCAGAACTTTCTTTGCTTTCCCAGTCTCGACAACCTTGCCAGACACTCGTGCGCTGGCCACCAACGGGGAACCGACAATTAGATTCTGGTCATCGTTCACAGCCAGAATCTCGTCGAACTCCACGAGACTTCCGGGCTCCTTATCTATCTTCTCAACGCGAATCACATCGCCTGGCGACACTTTGTATTGCTTGCCACCAGATCGGATCACAGCATACATAGGCTACCCCCGCCCAAAACGAAAGGCCGGATTATAAGAAGCCACCCTTTCAAAGTCAACAGGATTGACAGTTCTGGGTGTGCGACAAATTTGTGGGTGGATAGCATTTTGGGGCGAAGGGGTGGTAGAAGCTGAATGCTGGTAAAGCATGCAGAGAGGAGCCCCCCGATGACACTGCAAGAGTTGGAGCAACACCGCCGG
>VFZK01000409.1 GCA_016871215.1 Acidimicrobiia bacterium
GCTGGATCGTGGAACGGACCTTTGCCTGGCTAGGCCGTTATCGCCGACTCAGCAAGGACTACGAGTATTTGCCCGAAACCAGTGAGGCTTTCATCAAGATCGCCATGATTCACCTGATGCTCCGCCGTCTGGCGCAGCATTCAGAGGGTTTTTAAACACCCTCTTAGACGGCGGGATACTCAAGAAGCTCAAACTTCTGATCGAAGAGAGGCGCCGTAGAATCGTCGGCTCGGCGAATTCCCAGGATCAAGTGACCGTCAGGGAAGTGCAGGGTCCCGTCAAAGTCGTGAGCCCTGCCTTACGGTCGGGCTACTGAACAACCGCTTGGGCCAAATCAGTAGCCCGCACGTTAGCAAGGGCTCGACCTCGACTCAACGACTTACGAGACTTTGACGGGATCCTGCATGGAAGTGGCCAAGGGGTTTGGAACCCCGGCAGTCACCATTCGCGGCGACCTGGACGCACGCACGAGCGCGGCGGTCTGGGGATCTCCCACGGCAGCGCGTTGGAGCGGCTGAGTGCGCTTCAGGACCGTCCGATTCACCTGAAAGAAAGCACGCAGCGCAGTGCGAACCTCCGCACTGCGCGCGGCCGGCCGTGCCGCAAATCCGTTCCGGGCAGAACTCATTCTCGATTCAAGAACGACAACCGCCGAAATGGCCCACCAGATTAGGCATTCGAAGTTCAGTTCCCTGAAGGTGGTTATCTCTATGGATCTCGCCAGTCGGGTGAGGGCTTAGCCCGAACTTTCCACTCAACCAGCAAGACTCCGGTGGTCGTCGTCTCAGCCCGGATGGGTTCTAGCCTGTATGTTCCTCGTTCGCCAATTCATTTTTCGACATTTCGCCCAGGAGTGGGCCCGTGCTCTTGTAGCCGTGCTGGGCATCGCTCTTGGGGTTTCCGTGGTGGTGGCAGTGCAGATTGCAAATGCTGGCTCGCTGCGCGGGTTTGAAACGGCGATCGAGGCGCTTTCGGGAAAAGCGGCACTCGAGATTGTGAGCACCGGTGCTGGATTCGATGAGGCACGCCTGCGCGGTCTGGAGTGGCTTGCTCAATACGGGCAGATGAGTCCTGTGCTGGAGGGAGAAGCTGTCTACGAGACCGGCGGATCCGGCAGTGAGTCCCTGCGCGTGTTGGGCATCGACATTCTTTCCGACCGTTCGTTTCGCGACTATCGTTTGCTCGAGTTCGAGCGAAACCGGCGCGAACCCAGCACCCGTGAGCTTCTTGACCTGCTTGTCGATCCTGCCTCCCTAATCGTCACCGAGAAGTTTGCCCGGCGGTTCGGTCTTGCCACGGGCAGCCGGGTGAGGCTGACGATGGGCGACCGTCCACAGGAGTTCACGATTCGCGGGTTGTTGCTCCATGAAGGTCCCGCGCGAGCGATGGACGGAAATCTGGCGTTGATGGACATCGCTGGAGCGCAGCTTGCTCTCGCCCGTCTCGGATGGATCGACCGGCTTGAACTCCTTCCCGAGGGCCAGGTGCCCCTGGAAGTTCTTCGAGAGAAGATTCAGAAACGGCTCCCTTTCGGGTTTCAGGTACAACGTCCCGGGCGCCGCGGCCAGCAAATGGAAAAGATGCTGCGGGCATTTCACTTCAACTTGACGGCGCTGTCCTACATCGCTTTGCTGGTCGGGCTCTTCACGATCTACAACACGATTTCTGTTTCGGTGATTTCGCGTCGGGTGGAGATTGGCGTGCTCCGCGCGATTGGGGTGGCCCAAAGCGGAGTAGTCGGGTTGTTCCTGGCGGAGGCGGCGATGCTGGCGGTTGCGGGCACCCTCATGGGCCTGCCCATGGCCCGCCTGATGGCCATTGGTGCGCTTCGGCTGACGGCGACAACGGTGAGGACGCTGTATGTGGCCGCGTCTGCCCAGGCTCCACCGCTCGACAGTGGACATTGGATCCTCGCATTTGGAAGCGCTCTGCCGCTGGCGTTGCTTGCGGCGGCAGTGCCCGCTTGGGAGGCTTCGCGTGTTCCTCCCACAGCCGCGATACGCCCTGGGGGGCCCTTCCAGAAGGCGTCGCGCCTTCGTCGCAGCGCCTTGTGGCTGCCGGCCCTTCTGTTCGCATTGGCAGGCTGGCTCTGTGCCTTGAAGCCCGTCGGTGGGCTTCCGCTATTCGGATACGCTGCAGCCCTGGCCATTGTTTTGGGCGCAGCCTTCTTGTGTTCTAGCGTCCTGTATGGGGCCCGCTGGCTCGGTGAGAAGGCCACCGACCGGCTGTGGCATCGGTTTCCGAACTCAGCGGTCGAGTGGCGGTTGGCCATCGCGAATTTGTCGAGCTCCATCCCGCGTCTCTCGATTTCAGTTGCGGCGCTCGCCGTGAGTTTGTCAATGCTGGCGGCCATTGCGGTGATGATTGGAAGTTTTCGTGACACCGTCATCTATTGGGCAGAGCAAACGCTCAGCGCCGACCTCTATCTGCGTCCCGTAACTCGCTCGAATGTCGCGGTGGAGGCTGCGATTTCTCCAGAAGTGGAAGAGGCGGTGAGGAGCCATAGGGAAGTGATCGGTGTCGACCGGTTTCGCAATTTCACCCTGCCTTTTCGCGACGGCTTGGTGACGCTGGGCGCCGGAGACTTCCGTGTCTTGATCGAGCACGGCCGGCTCTTAATCAAGGAGCCCTCTGGCCAGATCACGGCCTTGTGGCACGGCATTGGCCAAGACGCAGTCGCTGTTTCGGAAAGCTTTGCCCTGAAATATGGCGTTCGCACCGGCGATCGCATCGGGCTTGAGCTGCCTTCTGGAAGGGTGGATTTCCGCGTGATCGCGGTCTACTTCGACTATTCGAACGATCGTGGCGTCATCGTAATGGACCAGAAGACCCTGGCGCGGCACTTCGGTCCGATGGCGCCCACGAGTCTGGCGGTTTATTTGAGTCGCGATGCCTCACCTGAGGCGGTTCGGACCGACATTCTCAAAGCGTTGGGTGGCCGATTTCGCGTGTTCATCTACACGAACCGCTCGTTGCGTGCTGAAGTGCTGCGCATTTTTGACAGCACCTTCACGATTACCTACGCCCTCGAGCTGATCGCTATTTTTGTAGCGGTGCTTGGCATCGCTAGTGCGCTTCTGACCCTGATCCTAGAGCGCGCCAGAGAGCTGGCGATTCTTCGGATGATTGGCGCGGAGCCGCGCCAGGTTCGTCGAATGGTGGTGGCCGAAGCTCTGGTCCTGGGTGGTGTGAGTCAAGTGATTGGCTTGGGCGTGGGCCTCTTACTGTCTCTGGTCCTGATCTTTGTGATCAATGTTCAGAGCTTCGGATGGACGATTCAGTTTCACCTGCCACTCGGATTCTTCTTGCAGTCAACCTTGCTCGTGCTGTTGGCTGCTGGAATGGCAGGGCTGTACCCAGCTCGGCAAGCGTCCAGAATGCGAGCAGCGGCCGCCTTGGCGGAGGAGTGAGTTCGTGTCGAGTCATGAGCAGCGAGGCGTTTATTGGTGGGGGCGCCGCGCACAGGTTGGACTGAGCTTAGGTTTGTTCCTGTCAGCCTGGTTTGTTATTGGTGACGGCGCCTGGCGGCAGGCGGCACCGGGATATGCTTTCGAGTTTCCCCGCGACCATGCCAGTCATCCTGCCTTCAAGATCGAATGGTGGTACTACACAGGCAACCTCAAAAGCGCTTCTGGCGAGCGATTCGGCTACCAGCTTACTTTTTTTCGGATCGGTGTCGACCCCCAACCCAAGACCCCTTCGAGCTGGGCAGTGCGTGATCTGTTCATGGCGCATTTCGCCATCACCGACATCAGCCGCGGGCACTATCGTTTTGCCGAACGGATGAACCGTGCTGGCGCCGCTTGGGCTGGCGCCGATCTGGCCCACTATCGAGTCTGGAATCGGGATTGGGAAGCCCGAGTGGACTCTAACGGGGCGCATCAACTCAGAGCTTCGGATCGCGATATGAAGCTTTCGCTCGCGCTTCGGGAAGGAAAACCTCCGGTCATTCACGGGTACCGAGGCCTCAGCCAGAAGGGAAGTGCAGCCGGAAATGCCTCTCACTACTACTCGATCACCCGCATGCCAACTCAAGGTACGTTGGCGTTCGGTGGCGAGGACTACCTCGTCGAGGGCGACAGTTGGATGGATCACGAATTCGGCACCAGTTTCTTGGAGGCTGAACAGGTCGGTTGGGATTGGTTCTCGATCCAGCTTGACGACAATTCGGAGCTGATGCTGTTCCAATTGCGGCGCTCTGATGGATTGTTCGACCGGCATTCCAGCGGAACCTGGGTCGGTGCAGACGGCAAGACGGTCGCCATCGCCTCGTCTGAATTCGATCTTCGCCGAGGCAAGACGTGGCGCTCGGAAGCGAGCGGTGCAACTTATCCCGTCTCGTGGCAGATCGACGTGCCCAAACAGGGCCTGCGACTGAGTGTTTCGACTCGAGTGCAAGACCAGGAATTGCGCAGTGATCGGACGACGGGTGTCACCTACTGGGAGGGTGCCATTGATGTGGAGGGAACGCAATCTGTCCGGAAGGTGCGTGGACGCGGGTACCTCGAAATGACAGGCTATGCCGGACAAGCCATCGGCGAGAAGTTTCGCTGAGATAAGCACGCAGGTACACCCGAGCATTGCCTGGCCGCACTCCCCGGCTACGGAGCTGTGCTGCCGGTGCCAGGGCAAACGCATCTAAATTTAGCCCAATAGGACCTGGAGGAGGTCTGGAGACGTAAATTAATAAACTGCACCAATTATGTTTGATGAGGAGACGTGATGAGTTACGTTACCGCTGGATTTCTGGATGTGATCGTGTAGTTCCACTC
>VFZK01000410.1 GCA_016871215.1 Acidimicrobiia bacterium
GCTGCGTTTCAATCGGAGTCGACAGGGGAGACCTCGCTGTTGGTCTGGGTTCCCATGTTCTTTTAATGCATCGAATCTCACTTGTCCAGCGGTTTCCGATCTATCATCGGATTTTTAAACACCCTCTGAAGGCGAAGGCGCATACCGCTTCCTGAGACTAAGGAGATTCAATGCAGAACAGGAAACTGAGCGATGAGGAGGTTCAGCGGTTCATGCAAGGCTGCGAAGATCTGATGCGCTTGGGTAGCAGATTCACGAGCATCATTCGCCAGGCCTTGTCTGAGTTGAAGAGCACCTATGAACCAGCCCTGCGATCTCAGTATGTCGAAAAAGCAGTGGTTGAGTTGCTGACCAAGTCGCTTCAGGACTTCGAGAAGAAGGTGGAGTCCAATCTTGCGGGCATCGACAAGGTCTGCGCCAAAGGTGGGAAGTGGTTTCCCTATTACCTAGGACGCGCCGTCGAGCAGGAACTTTCGGGGCAGCCCGCTGAACTGCAGGGATTCGAAACCGGACGGGAGCGAGAATCCGCTCAGCTCACCATCTTTCCATTGCCCACCGCGAAGAAAGCCGGTGGCTAACACGGTCTGGGTGATCAACCCAGCCGAGTCCCACCCTGTCGGAACTTCTCACCTCGAATCGCAGCGGGCTGAGCGCCGCGATCTTGTGTAGCTCGAACCCGGCGTGAAAAATGAGGTCGCTTCACCCCCCAGCTCTTTGCGTCCCTCAATCCATTGACCTTCGCCAGGAGCCCCCATTCCTCCGCCAACCAGATAACAGGCCAAACACCCTGTTTCCCCGGTATTCCGATTGCCAGGTGCGATTACGAAGACCGCCTGTCATTCCCGCGAAAGCGGGAATCTTGGCAATCTTTGGTTAAGCGAACTGCGGTACCGGGTCCCGGATGACTGCCCCGTCCTCGCGAAAGCTGACGTTATACGCGGTCAAGGCATTTGTGTTCAGAGCCGCCAATCGATAGAATTCCCGTGCGCCGGCCCGGAAGTCCAAACGCGCAGTAGTCTTGTCGAGTAAACCTAAAAGGAGCCCTCATGCCGAAGGCGAATCGCAACACCATCACCAGCGAACTTCAAGAGTCCTATCGAATGGAATTGGAAACCGTCACCAACTACCTGGCTATTTCGATCGACCTGGACGGGGTGCGAGCCGAAGAAATCAAGAAGGCTCTTGCGGCGGACATCACCGAGGAGCTGATGCACGCCCGGCAGCTCGGAGAGAGAATCAAACAGCTAGGCGGGTTTGTGCCCGGTTCGCTGGCTCTGAAGTTCACGCAACGATGCCTGCAACCGCCAAGAGACACTACCGATGTCATCACCGTGATCGAAGGTGTAATCGAGGCAGAAGAAGGCGCTATCAACCAGTACAACAAGATCATTCGAATTTGTGACGGTAACGACTATGTAACGCAAGACCTCTGTATTCGCCTGTTGTCCTCGGAGGAGGCTCACAGGATCATGTTTGTGGGATTCCTCAAGGAGTATCGAAAGAAGGGATAGCAGGATGAGACGTCGAGCCGAAGGCCGCCTTGTCGCAGTGGTGGCTTCATTGAAGTCGTTTCGATGACCTTGCAACAGGAACCGAGGCCAGGAGAACACCAGCCTCCTTACCTACCCGCGTTGCCTTGGCCCAAGCCGTTTGAAAGGAACCGGAGCCATCGGGATCGGTTGTTTTCAGTACTCCGGCAGCAGCGACGATCCGGCCTCTCGTCGTTCAATCCGATTCGCCCAGTGTAACCGTGGGGTTTGGCTGGCCGAAATCAACCTCGCTTCTTGGCCATCTCAGTTCGGTTGATGTCTGAGGTTCAGCGACTTCTCCCATGAAAGCCATCGTTCTCCGCGAGCTAGGTCCGCCCGAAAAACTTCAACTGGAGGAGTTTCCCGATCCCATACCTGGCCCAGGCGAGGCACTGATACGGCTGAAAGCTGCGGCCCTGAACCATCGGGACGTTTGGATTCGAATGGGACGCTATGCTGGAATCAAGCTGCCCGTTATTCTCGGATCCGATGGGGCAGGAGAAATCGTGGAGCTGGGCGCCCAGGTCGACCGAGCACTGCTAGGCCAAGCCGTCGTTATCTATCCAGCGAGTGAGTGGGGAAGCGACGATCGGGTTCCCGGGCCCGCCTTTCGGGTCCTCGGCATGCCCGACCAAGGTACCTACGCCCAGCTCATCGCTGTGCCTGCACAGCACGCCTTTCCCATAACAGAAGGCTTGTCTTTCGACGAGGCGGCGGCCCTGCCGCTGGCACTGCTGACAGCCTACCGGGCCCTCGTAAGCCGAGCACAGATCCAAGCTGGAGAAACGTGCTTGATTACCGGAATCGGTGGCGGAGTGTCCACATTCGCGCTCCAGATTGCTCTCTCCCTAGGGGCGCGCGTGCTGGTGACTTCCGGAAGCGAGGCCAAACTGGAGCGAGCCAAGACATTGGGAGCCGCAGGCGGCGCCAACTACCGCAACTCCGATTGGGGCAAGCGGATCCTCGACCTATGCCAAGGACGTGGTTTGCAGGTTGTGGTTGACAGCGCGGGTGGAGAAGCGTTCGAAAAGGCGCTCGAACTCATTTCGCCCGGCGGACGCGTGGTCACCTACGGCGCTACCACCGGTCCTGCCAAGCAAGTCGAAGTACGGCGAATCTTCTGGAAGCAGCTCAACTTGCTGGGTTCAACCATGGGGACAGGCCAGGAATTCGAATCGGCTCTGGCCTTCTACGGGAGACATCGCCTTCACCCGATCATCGACCAGGTATTCCCTCTCTCCCAGACGGCTGCCGCCCATCGGCGCATGGAAGCGGGGGAACAGATCGGGAAGATCGTCCTCAAGATGGAGTGAGCCTCGGCTCCGCTCTATACAGGTCCGTCACTCTCAATGCGCGCCGCTCGGCAAGTGCAATCCATGAAGTACCGTATCAAGCGGGTCGCTAGCAGTCATTCCAGCTGGAGTCCAGCACAGTCCTGAGATCGTAGAGGAATGGCACTTTGGTGTTCAAGCCCTCGCCGCAAAGGAGCCCAAGCCGGTTAGCAGCGGTGCCACAAAGCCCGATCTCGCAGACGAAAGGGAGCCATGAATACGATCCGTGCCTTGATTGTGGATGATGAGAAGTTTTCCCGGGTTTCGCTGAAAAAACTTCTGGAGCCGTATTCTCAAATTGAAATCGTGGATGAAGCCGCGGATGGTGTCCAGGCTATCGAGAGAATAGAAGCCCGAAAACCGGATCTGGTATTTCTCGACATTCAGATGCCGGGCCTCAATGGATTTGAGGTTTTGCGCGCGTTGACCCTCACTCCCAAGCCTCAGGTCATTTTTGTCACAGCCTTCGACCAATATGCCGTGAAGGCGTTTGAGGTGAATGCGATCGATTACCTCTTGAAACCCATCGACGAAACTCGGTTGCAGCAGGCCATTGGGAAACTCAGTGAAAGCAAACGAATGATCGCCGACGAGTACGAAAAGATCCGGCAGTTCATCTTGCACATGGAACGCCCGAAGAGCAGCTTGCCCCACATCCCGCTGCGGCGAGGGCGTAGAATCGTCCTGATGAACCCAGCCGACATCCACTACCTGCGGTCAGAACAAGGCGTCACGATTGTCGTAACCCAATCCGGGGAATACTGGGCCAGCTATCCTCTCGCCGAAATGGAGGGCATTCTGGATCCGCAGACTTTCTTCCGAACACACCGGTCCACCATCATCAATCTCAATCGCGTCAAAGAAATCGTTCCGGCGCAAAGCGGCGTCTACCTGAATGATGCCCGCGCACACGCGCGTACCCCTGAGCCGGGACCGGGCGCGTGTGCTGCGTGAGCGGTACAATTTTTGATGTGTCGTAACAACGTTCGCTTCAGGTCTCGAAAGCCGTGCTTCCTCTTTGCTACCCAGCCGCCTTGCTCGGCTTGTGTCCAGCGCCCAACGCCGACTGTCGAAAACAGATTCATAAGACAACTGCTCCAGAGATCTGACCCGATCTTTTCCTTTTCCATGAGTACGATCGCCAGGTGCCTTGCATGAGGAACTGGGAGCTGCGCGTCGTGTTCTTCGAAGGGTCGCAAGGCGTCCGCAGAATCGCTCCAGATGGCCATTTTGAATTCGATTGATCGCGAGGTCTTTCATGCGACTCAAAGTCAAGATTGCAGTCATTACCGGAGCGGCGACGGGCATTGGACGGGCTACCGCGGTTTTGTTTGCAACGGAGGGTGCTACCGTCGTCGTAGCAGATATCAACGACCAAGCTGGTGGGGAGACGGTTCAGCAAATCACCCAGGGTGGAGGCAGTGCTCTTTTTGTGCATACAGATGTTGGAGTGCCGGAGGATGCCGCTGCGCTGGTCCAACAGGCGATCCGACGCTACGGCCGCGTGGATATTCTGCACAGCAACGCATTCTGGCGTGTTGCCAAACCAGCACTGGAAACCACACTCGAAGACTGGCAACGCACCCATGACTCAGGGCGAACGCATCTAAAGAGGGCTGGACAAATCTGCATCCATATGCTATGACGACAAGGGGAAATAGCTCAAATGCGATCTCCGGAGCCCTTGTTCATGTCCCCACTCAAGCCCACCGCCAGCAGTTCTGGCAATCTCATGGGAGGGTTGCTCGACCAGCTGAAGCAAGTTAAGGATCCCCGCGTCGATCCTACCAAGCGCCATCTGCTGTCCGATATTCTGGCCATCGCCATCTGTGCGGTGATTTGCGGAGCCGATGAATGGACCGAAATGGAAGCCTTTGGGAAAGCCAAACAGCCTTGGTT
>VFZK01000411.1 GCA_016871215.1 Acidimicrobiia bacterium
GGGCCCCTGCTCCATGCTCTTGAAAATGTAATAGACGCCGTAGCGGCCCGCTCGCTCCATCGTCCGGAGCCAGCGCCGGACATGGTCTTCTTTCCGCACGCCCTTCTCGGCCCACTCGATGGGTGTCTGGTGGTTGCGGGCAAAAGCCTCCACCCACTTCTGGTATTGGTTGGTGCGCTGACTGAGCGCTTCCTTGTCGACCACCGGAACTCCCACGACGTTGCGAAAAAAGTAGACCACCTGTTCGGGACGCGACAACGATAACAAGATCATCGTACAGCCGACCGATGGAATCAAAATTTCAAATATGTTTGGCTAGGTTTTTGGTTTCCGCTTTGTCAATCGGACCTGCCTCGAACCCCTGGAGGGGGGCGTGGATCGGCCTGGCCATGGAACGTCAGGCGAAGCACAAAGTCCGTGCCGCAGCTCGCCGAGCGAATCGAAACAAATGCCCTTGCCAGACCTATTGATCGCGACTGCACTGTCTTCGTGCTAATGTTGCGACGTGATCGCAGATTCCCGCAAAGCCCAGGCGAAATTGCCCCTCGGCGAACTCGCCAAACCCATCAGCGGAGTGGCGGCCTTCCTGGTCGCGATGACCGCCCTGATTCTGACCTTCGCCCGCGGACGGCTGCCAATCAACAGACATCTTATCGCCGCTGCGTTCAGCCTGAATGGCCTTGTAGCAATGCTTCTGCTGCTATCCCATCGCAAGATTCAGAGACGGATTACGACGGCACTCGAAAGGAATCCCCAGTCGATTTGGCTGGTCCCGTTTACCGCCTTGCTGCTCTACCTGGTCTACGCGGTGGGAACCAGTTCGTTTAACACCTTGGGTTTTTTTAAGATCGTCGCCTATGCCTTATTGCCAACGGTTCTGCTCAGCAAAGTTCGTGAGACGAAACAGCGGCTGGCGTGGCAGGACCTGCTTGCGATTTTGGCGCTTTGGCTTCCCCTGGACTTCCGCTGGATGCACGATGTTTGGGTTTGGCCGCGCCATTCGTTGGCGTACTCGATGAACAGCCTGCTGGCCACTGTCTTGGCAGTTCTGCTTTTCGTCTGCGTCAGACGCCTTGAAGGTGTCGGATATCACTGCGATCTCGGGAAAGCGGACATCTGGATCGGCATCCGCAACTTCCTGCTCTTCGCTCCGATCGCCATCGCCATAGGCCTTGTGACTGGGTTCATCGCTATCTCAAACCGGCAGCTCCCCTTTTGGGAGTTACCTCTATCGGCGCTTGGCATTTTTCTCTTGATCGGACTTCCCGAAGAGCTTTTGTTTCGTGGCATTGTTCAGAATTTTCTGGAGAAGACCATTGGCAGGGCAGATGTATCATTGGTTATCGCCTCCGTAATTTTCGGTGCATCCCACCTGAACAATGGCCCAAGGCCAGATTGGCGCTACTTCCTGCTCGCGTCTCTGGCAGGTCTGTTCTACGGCAATGCCTACCAGCGGACGCGCGGTTTGGTGGCTCCTGCCATCGTTCACACACTGGTTGACGCAGTTTGGCGAGCGTTCTTCAGGTGACCAGTCTTCAAACGGGCATCGCCCGCCACAGGAGCTTGCCGGATAGATGACTCGACATATGATTTCGGCCGACGCTAGGAAACTATCGTTGCTGAGCCTGATCGAGTTGGGGCTGATCTACAGCCTGGTCCAAGCCTATATTTGGCGCTGGCAGCAGACCTATCCTCAAAGCGTCTGGCTCATCCTGTTACTCTTACTGGCTTCGCATCTGTTCCACCGCGATACTCTTCGCGGTGTGGGTTTCCAGATCAAGAACTTCTTTCCAGCGATGAAAGAGACCTGCTGGACAGCCACACCCCTGCTCCTGCTGCTCGTCCTGATTGGAATTCTAAGTGGCCGGCTGTGGGACATTCCGGTGCGATGGCAATCAGCGCCTTCGGTCTTGCGATACATACTTTGGGGAACGTTTCAGCAGTATGGATTGCAAGGCTATTTTCACAACCGTCTCTCGGAAGTCATCTCCCGGCCCGTAACCAGCTCGGCGGTCAGTGCCATGGTCTTCATGAGTTTCCACGTTCCCAACCCAGCCCTGATGACGGTCACGCTGGTCGGCGGATTTGCGTGTTCGATGCTGTTTCTTCAGTCTCGAAATGTCTTTGTTCTCGGTCTGTTTCACGGCGCTTTCGGGCTGCTTATTTCCAACGTCCTCCCTCGGGAATGGCTGCCCAACATGCGGGTCGGTCCGGGATACTTCCGTTAATGTCTGGCTGCGCTCAGGCCAGCCCACAAATGCCCACCGCGAACCGTTCTTTCTCCGTTATACTTGCGGCTAACCGGTACAGGTGACCTGGAAGGCGAGGAGCAGAAGATGGACCACTACTACTGCGCACATGATCTGGCCAAGTTCTCTGATATGGGCAAGGAAAGTCCCGTGCTTTGGGAGAAGTTTCTTGGCTGGTACAACGCGGTCTTTGCAGAGGGCGCGTTGTCGGAGCGTGAGAAGTCGCTGATCGCCCTCGCCGTGGCCCACACGGTCCAGTGCCCCTATTGCATCGACGCTTACACGACCGCCTGTCTAGAGAAAGGATCGAACCTTGAGCAGATGACGGAAGCGGTTCATGTAGCCGCCGCGATTCGTGGAGGCGCTTCCCTGGTTCACGGGGTCCAGATGCGGAACATTGTGGAAAAACTCGAGATGTAATCGATGCCAGTACTCGAAAAGGGAACCTTGCTGAAACGGCATTCTCCGCTAGTAGCGCCGGCCAGCGAGCAGATGCACGTCATCGACAACACGACATCTGTGCCGGCGTTCGATGATCTGTTGCGTCGAAACGGACTCGGCACTTTGTCTGCGTCAGGAATCGAGATTTTTCAGATCAACGTCGGGAAACGTTGCAACCAGATTTGCGGCCACTGCCACGTTGACGCCGGTCCTGATCGCTTGGAGATGATGACGCAAGAGACGGCCGCTGAATGCATCCGCGCGCTGGAGCAAACGAACATCCCGAAAGTCGACATCACCGGCGGTGCTCCAGAACTAAACCCTAGCTTTCGTTGGTTGGTTCAGCAAGCCAGCCGCCTGGGAAGATACGTGATGGACCGTTGCAACCTGACGGTTCTGCTGCTGAAGGGCCAGGCGGACCTGGCGGAGTTTCTGGCACATCATCGCGTGGAGATCATTTGCTCGCTGCCGTATTTCCAGGAACGCGAGACAGACCGGCAGCGCGGCGAAGGCGTGTTCCATCGCTCAGTGGACGCATTGCGCAGGCTGAATGGACTCGGCTATGGCGTCCCAGGCAGCGGTTTGACCCTGAATCTGGTCCACAATCCGGTTGGTGCTTTCCTTCCGCCTCCGCAGGCTGCGCTCGAAGCTGACTTCCGCCGCGCTCTGGACCGCAAGTTCGGCATTCAGTTCAACCACCTTTTCTGCATCACGAACATGCCGATCAGCCGCTTCTTGGAGTTCCTGCTGCGGTCGGGAAACTACGAGCAATACATGGAGCGGTTGGCGCAGGCGTTCAACCCTCAGGCGGTCGCCGGGTTGATGTGCCGCAGTACGATCTCGGTCGGATGGGACGGCAGATTGTACGATTGCGACTTCAACCAGATGCTCGACCTCGAAGTAGGTTTCTCGGCGCCGCGCCATGTCTCGAATTTTGACTTGGCGGCGTTGAATCGCCGCCGAATTGTCACAGGTCGCCACTGCTTGGGCTGTACGGCTGGAGCAGGATCGAGCTGCGGTGGGGCAACGATAGGGCTTCGCTGAGCCGCGGAACAGGCTGCGCGGGAACGCCCGAATGGAATCGGCCTTGCGAGTTTCCGAGACGCGGCTGCGCTTTCGCAGAGCAACGATTGGGATTCGGGTGCAGAACGCAGTTCCGCGAGCTGCTGTTTCCACCGTCAAGTTCTTGCCCTGTTAGGAGCGGCTTGTCAGCTCGCCAGATCGCGCGAAGCGACCACTGAGGTGCTTGCCAGGCGGGCAGTTGCAGCGATCTATCGTGGAATACTCCTTTTGTCCGAAATGTGGTGGGCGGCTCGAGTCGAGGCTTGTGAAGCTTTCGGAACCTGCTCGGCTCGTCTGCGCGCAATGCCGATTTGTTTTCTTCCTGGATCCCAAGGTTGCCGCCTCAACCGTCATTCGCCAGCCAGGGGGCATTGTGCTGCTGCAGCGAGCAATCGAGCCCGGATATGGGAAATGGGTGTTCCCAGGCGGTTACGTGGACCGTGGCGAAACCGTGGCAGACGCGGCCGTTCGGGAAGCCAAAGAGGAAGTCAATCTCGACATCAGGCTGGTCTCGCTGTTGGGCGTTTTCTCATACCGAGACAGCCCGGTGATTGTGGTCGTTTATGTCGCCCGAACCGTTGGCGGACTCCTGAAGGCGGGCGATGAGGCCCTGGACGTCCGGCTCTTCAGCACGGACGCAATTCCGTGGAACGAACTGGCCTTCCCGAGCACAAACGAGGCGCTTCGGCAATATGTCTCAGGCCCCCAGAAAGTCTCGCGTAGGCCTTTGAACCCGGGTTGAGTTAATTAACGACCGTTACCCCGACTTCGAACCGGGCTCTTGACAATGCCCGTTCGCTCGCCACCTCCTCCTATGGAAGATGAACGAAACAATCCCGCAATCCGGGTGATCATGATGCCGAAAGACACCAACGCCCGTGGCACAATCTTTGGCGGGGTCATCCTCAGCTATCAATAGTTGCGACAGTACCAGCACTAAGTGGTCTCTGCTGCATACTTAGTCTCAGCAAGTTGGAAGAAAGACAGAATCAGTTGACGAGAGCG
>VFZK01000412.1 GCA_016871215.1 Acidimicrobiia bacterium
GTCGAGCTGTTCTTCAAGTGGATCAAGCAACATCTTCGAATCAAAGCGTTCTATGGAACCAGCGAGAACGCCGTCAAGTCTCAAGTCTGGATCGCCGTTTCCATTTACGTCCTAGTCGCGATCGTGAAAAAACAGCTCAATCTCAACTTCAGTCTCTACACAATTTTGCAAATTCTGAGTCTGACTTTGTTCGAAAGAAGGCTGATTTTACAGGTACTTTCAGAGATTGAGCCCGCACCTGCTCAGCGGCCTATGAGCAAACAACTGAACCTATTCAACTTATAGTTGGACACTAGTGATTTGATATATTTAATTTAGATGCACGATTCGACCCGAATAGCTTGGCATCAAAACTGCACTTGCTACAAGGTCCTGGACGCATTGCAACAAAGATGATCGTACGATTCAGCTTCAAAACAGCCTTCATCATCCTGGTCACGGCGACTCTGACGGTCTTTGGACTGATCAACAGCGTTCAAAAGGCCCGTTATGTCACGCCTGACGACGGTTGCGGGTGGAACGCGACCGCCCGTGGGGTGGAAGCCTACATTGTGGAGCGTCGAGGCCCTGCCGAGCGGGCGGGAATTCAGCGTGGCGACATCCTAGAAGCCATCGGAAACAAGAAGATTGCCACTGCCAGCGACGTCTCGAAGCGGCTCTACGAGCTGGGCGTGTGGTCTAAAGCGACTTACTCGCTCAGACGTGGCGCGACGCATTTCACCACCACGGTGATTGTTGCTCCGCAGGACACTCATCTTAGGTTCAAGCGTTTTCTCGAGTTCGTGGGATTCCTCTACCTCTTTATTGGGGTCTTTATTTTTCTGCGTCGCTGGCAGGCGGCGGGAGCCTTGCACTTCTATGCAATTTGTATCGTTTCATTCGTGGTCTATGCCTTCTCCCACACGAACAAGTTCAACGATTTCGACTGGACCATTTACTGGCTGGATGAGTTCGCCTTTCTTTTCTTGCCGCCGCTGTTTCTACACTTCTGCCTCAGCTTCCCAGAACGCAAGAATCTGTTGAGGTCGTTTCCTCTCCTGGTCGCGGTTGTTTATCTTCCCGCCGTCGTTCTTGCCTTGGTCCAGATCTTGTTCGTTTCTGGGGGCTTGAATTTGCTGCAGGCTCCGCTGTCGCTCCGCGTTCTGCTCGACAAGATACACACGCTCCATTTCGCGATTCTCTTCTTGTTGGGTGTCGTGTCGCTCTGCAACACCTATGCGACGAGTTCCAATCAGATCCTGAAACAGCAGATGAAGTGGATCGTTATCGGGACGACGCTGGGAGCTTTTCCGTTCTTTTTCTTCTATGCGCTGCCTTTTTGGTTCGGAGTCATTCCCACGTTCTGGATGGAAGCAACGGTTTTCCCGTTGGTTTTCATTCCGCTGACATTCGGCTACGCGATCATCAAGTACCGGCTGATGGATGTCGACATCATCTTCAAGCGGGGCGTGGCTTCGACGTTGGCTTCTTTGGCCGTCGTCGGCTTTTACTTTGGGTTGATCGCATTCGTCAGCGAGGTATTCCGGGCTTCGGGTGCCAGCCGGGTTTGGGTCATCATCTCAATCATCGTTGCGGCGTTCATCTTCTCGCCGCTGCGCAACTGGATTCAGGTCAAAGTCGACAAATACTTCTATCGCGAACGTTACAACTATCGGCAGACATTGATCGAATTTGGCCGGACATTAGGAGCCGAGGTTAACTTGAGGCGTTTGCTCGACACGGTTGTCGAGCGGCTCAACCGAACTCTCTCGGTCGACAAGATCGCGCTCTTTCTTGCCAACGAAGAGGGCAAGTTCAGGCTGGGGAAGTCTGTGGGAACGATGCCCAGTGCCGATGAGCTGGATCTGAGTTTCCTGGACCCGCAGCGGCCGGCACTGACCAAAGGCTACCTCTTCTACGAAAATCTCCGTACGCTGGTCTCCGAGAGCCCTCAGCATCGCGAAATTCTGAAGCAGTTGGATCTGAACTACTATCTGCCCTGCGTGACGAAGGGGCAGACGATTGCCTTTATCGGGTTGGGGAGGACGACGCGGGGGGAGTTGCTGACCAGCGAAGACGTCGAGTTGCTGCTCACCATTGCAGGCTACGTCGCCATCGCCATCGAAAACAGTAGGCTGTACGAATCGATTCAAGAGAAGGCCGAAGAACTGCGCCGCCTCAAGGATTACAATGAGAGCATCGTAGAATCCATCAGCGTTGGTGTGGTTGTTCTTGGACTTGACGACCGGATCGAGGGCTGGAACACGCGGATGGAATCGCTCATGGGTGTCGGCCGCGCCCAAGCCATCGGCACTCGCTTGGCTGATCATTTTCCGAAGAACCTGATCGACGCGATTCACTCGAGCGCTCACGGATCTTCAGGCGCCTTCCAGCTCTATAAGTTTCCCCTTCGCCTCGACTCGGAGTCGCTGGTCGCCGACATTACGCTAACGCCGCTGTTTGGCCGCAGCGGACACGTCTCAGGCCAGCTCATCATTCTCGACGACAAGACGGAGCGGGTGAAGATGGAAGACCAACTCATCGAGTCTGAAAAACTCACCTCCATTGGTTTGCTGGCCGCAGGAGTCGCCCACGAGGTGAACACGCCGCTAGCCGTCGTTTCCAGCTACAGCCAAATGCTGTACAAGCAGCTTCACCAGGACGATCCGAAGGCTAAGATCCTCGATAAGATCATCAAGCAGTCCTTCCGCGCCTCAGAGATTGTCAACAGTCTTCTCAATTTCTCCAGAACCAGCGGCTCGGAATTCCGGTTGGTCGATTTGCACGCCGTGGTGAGTGACACCTTGTCCCTCCTGGAGCACCAGTTCAAGACATCCAAGGTCCGAATCAAACGCGAATTCGGTTCCAGCGTTCCGCAGGTTCTGGGAAATCCCGGAAAACTCCAGCAGGTCTTTCTCAACCTGTTTATCAACGCGAAGGACGCTATGCCTGACGGAGGAGAACTGCTGATCAAGACATCGAGCCAGGACTCGATCTTTCGCGTCGAAGTCGTTGACACTGGCGTCGGTATCGCCGAAGAACATCTCAAGAAGGTTTACGACCCATTCTTTACAACCAAGGAACTGGGTCGCGGTACCGGCTTGGGTCTATCGGTCACCTACGGAATCATTCAAGAACACTCGGGCAAGATCGCAGTTGACTCCAAGCCCGGCTACGGAACCCGCTTCACCCTGGAATTCCCAGCCGCTCGCAAAGTGGCCAACGTCTGATCGAGAGGAATTCGATGCCTAGGCACGAGGGATCCATCCTGGTGGTGGACGACGAATCGGCTATTCGGGAGAACCTCGAACTTCTCCTGTCTGACGCCAACTACAAGGTGACGCTCGCGGAAAACGGCACCGAAGGTTTGAAGAAGCTGGAGTCGGAGTTCTTCGACCTGGTTTTGCTGGACGTCATGATGCCGGACAGGAACGGGCTCGATGTGCTGAAGGAGATTCACCTCTCCTCGCCCGAGACGGCAATCATCATGATCACTGCCTTCGGAACCATCGAGAATGCCGTTAGTGCCATCAAGGCCGGAGCTGCTGATTATGTTACGAAGCCCTGGGATAACGAGAAGCTGCTGCTGGACATTCGGAACGGAATCCAGCAGAGAAAGCTGCAGCTCGAAAACCGCGAGCTAAAGAAAGCACTGAAGCAGCGCTATGGGTTTTCGAACATCGTCGGCAAGAGCGAAAAGATGTTGAAGATCTTCGACCTTGTCGCCCAGGTAGCCCAAAGCCGCAGCACCGTTCTGATTCAGGGCGAAAGCGGTACCGGAAAAGAGCTCATCGCCAAAGCCATTCATACAAACAGCAACCGTTCAGAGAATGCTTTCGTCGCGGTTAACAGTGGAAGCCTGCCTACGGACCTGCTCGAAAGCACACTGTTCGGGCACCTCAAAGGTGCGTTCACTAGTGCAATCGCCTCGAAGAAGGGGCTGTTCGAGGTGGCGGACCATGGCTCTATTTTCTTTGACGAGATTGGAACCATCAGTCTGGAAACCCAGGCCAAGCTTCTCCGCGTGTTGCAGGAGCGAGAGTTCATGAGGCTTGGCGGCATCGAGACCATCAAGGTCGACACACGCATCATCGCTGCGACCAACGTCGATCTCAAGACGCTGGTTGATCAAGGCGGCTTCAGGGCTGATCTCTATTACCGGCTGAACGTAATTTCGATCCAGCTGCCGCCACTCCGCGAGCACAAGGAAGACATCCCGCTCTTGGCCGACCATTTCGTTCGAAAGTTCTGCGACGAGAACGGCCGGGCTTACTGCCAGATCGGCCCCGAGGTGTTGAAGGTCCTGCTCGAATATGACTGGCCTGGAAACGTGCGCGAGCTGGAGAACGGCATCGAGCGGGCCGTCGTGCTTTCACCCCAGCAAGAGATTACGCTGGATCTTCTGCCCGAGCACCTCCTGGCTCCTGCCGGGCGGATGAAGACCGGCGAGATTTCTATTCTCGACGGCCAGTCGTTGTTCGAAATCGTCGACTGTTTCGAGAAAAAGGTCATTGTGCAGATGCTCGAGAACGTAAACTGGAGCCAGACCGAGGCGGCAGAGAAGTTCGGAGTGCCGCTTTCGACTTTGAATTCCAAGGTCAAGCGCCTGGGTATTGACATCAGGCGCAAAGCGGCCCGCTAGTGTAGTGTCCAACAACTAACTGGACAATAACAGGGAATTAGTTTATTGTCTGGGCATGCCGATGGTTTTGCCTCCACTGACGCTGAGTGCCACCGATCGAGGGGGAATCGAGCGCTGGTTGAAGGCCCACG
>VFZK01000413.1 GCA_016871215.1 Acidimicrobiia bacterium
GACCGCTGGGGACCCGCCATCGAGTTGACACTTCGCCCGCTCCGTAAGGCTGTCCGTGCGTCGTGAGGCTAATGTCCAGGATGAGATCCACACTCTTTCGAACCGCAACCCAGTTGCCTTCGCTGAACTTGATTCCAGCGGATGCCGAAGAGAGCCGGCAATTGGTGACGGTGATGTTCTCGCAAGGCAAAGCAGGACCCCACACATTCGAAGAAATAAAAATGATGCAGTCGTCTCCCGTTTCGATCGTGCTGTTGGCAATGCGAACGTCTCTGCAGCCGTCCAGATCGATGCCATCCGCCCACACAGCCTCTTTGAGGCTGGTGTAAATGTAGACGCCGTCGATAACAACACGCTCGCAAGCATACTGGGCAATGCTCCAACTGGGAGAGCGCAGCAGCGAAAGGCCGTTAATCTGTATGTCCTTGCTGCGCACAAGCCAGATGAGGAAAGGATAGAGGGTGCGGGCGGGAAAGCCTTTTGGGAAAGTCCGGAGAATAGGCTTGCCAAGAGAAAGCATCTGCCGCTTGTGGCCAAAGCCACGCTCGTGGTCGTCGAGGCGCCAGTCATATTCGGCTTGGCCGCCCACTGTGCCGCGGCCCTCGATGGTGACATTCTCGATGTCGTGCCCGTACAACAGCGCTGAATGGTTCGGTCCCTTGCGATCGAAGTCTTTCACTTCTTTCGAAGCAAAGAGCGTCGCCCCCGCTTCAATGTGGAATCGCACGTGGCTGCGCAAATGGAGTGTTCCGGAGGTGTACTCTCCAGGCGGAAGGTACACGGTGCCGCCACCTGCCGCAGCACAAGCGTCAATGGCCTGCTGAATCGCTAGGCGTGCACTGTCAGCCTTCTTGCCAGTAGCACCATAGTCGAGGACGTTGAAGATAGGCTTTCCGATTGCAAACAGCGGAGCCTCGATTAGAAGCAGGAGCATCGCCGTCGCAATCAGGCAGAGCCTCCGATGGTTGAGAGTTAGTCGAGCCATGTGCCTCCTTTACCTACCACTCAGTAGCTGCGCTTCCTAGCTGGGGCCACCTTCTGTGGGAGAAACCTCGTTGTTCCCACGAAATCGGGAATCCAGAAACTGCCCGATTGCACTTTACAACGTAACAGCATATCAGTAGCCCACACATCCGCTGGGTCTCTTTATGGGTGTGGCAAGTGATTGGACGTTGACACAACCCTGATGCAGCTGGAGCGAGAGACTGGCTTGTGCTATAAGGATGAGGGTTCGGACGCTGGGTTGTGAAAGTTGATGAAGCAATCCCCGCTCGTCGAGTCTGAACGATTGGTTTCTTCGCATCCATTGTTCAGTTTCTGGCTTGTGAACCACCGATGCAACGCCTTGATTTCTGGCACCTCGGCGGTGGTGAGGGTACGCAACCAGAGCGACGAATCCTCTTGTGTCTGACCTCTCTATAAGTTCTGCACCCCCCGATGAGACGATGAGTTCAACTCAAGACCGAACGAAGCGATGGCGTCGCGTCGTTGCTCCGAGTAAGCCGCTGCTGAGTTTGCGAGTGACGCAGGCAGACCCGAGGAACTCAGGATGAAGCCAATCGAAGGGATGATCGTGCCGATCGTCACACCGCTGGATGAGCAGCACCAGCCTGACTTCCACGCTCTACGGCGAGTTTGTGAAATCCAGATCCAGGCTGGCATTGACGTGATCTTTGTGCTTGGCACGACGGGTGAGTTCTACGGTCTCAGCCAGCGGCAGCAACGACAGGTGGTTGAAACCGCGCTCGAAACGGCGAACGGCCGCGTAGGGGTAATCGCCGGGGTTAGCGGACACAGCACCCAAGTCTCGCTCGAAGCGCTTCGCGACTACGCAGGGTGTGGGCTTTCCGCCTATGTTTCCAGCACCCCCTACTTCATGCGCTACTCGCAGAACGAACTGGTGAACCATTTCCGTGTCCTCTCCGATGCCGCCAAGGAACCCATTGTCCTGTACAACTACCCAGACCGCTACGGTCACCGGATCGACATCGAGAGTATCCGGGAGTTGCTTGATGACAAGAGGGTCTTTGGCATCAAGGATACCGACGGCAATTTCGAGTATATGTGCCAGCTGTTGGAATTGAAGAAGGCGTTTCCTGAGTTTCGCGTGTTCGAAGGGGCTTTGCCCAATCTCGCACGGTCTGGCCGGCTGGGCCTCGATGGATCTGTGCAGGCGCTAGCCAACCTCCTTCCTGTGGAATGCGCTAGCCTCTGGCGGCAGATCGATAACGGTCAATGGGAATCACTGGATATAGATGTGGCGCGAATGTGGACTTTCCACCAAGAAATTCAGGCGGTGGATGGCTTCATTCAGGCAATGAAAGCTTGCATGTCTCTGCGAAAGTGGTGCGGCGCCACGACGGCCTTGCCGATGCAGCCGATTGGAACCGAGTCACTGCGCCGGCTCCGTGACATGATGGACCGAACCTATCCGAGCTGGACAGAGGCTTGATTTCACTCGTCGCCAGGACACTTGCCAACCTGCCGCAGCACAGGCTGCCCTGATACGGAGACCCGACCGCAGAGTTGCGAGCCTGACTGATCCAATAGAACCTCATGTCCAATCTGCGGGAAAAGCAGAAGACACCGGCTCAGAACCCGATACCAATAGGTGCAGAGCTTTGCGACCGTTCGCCTGAAACTCATCGCAGTCTGGTAGTGCAGCGTACAGTCCGCTCTTGCATACTCACCTTCGCCTGCTGGTTCTGGTGGGCCCTCGGCACCGTCAACATGCCGGCGAGTCTGTTGGCAGAAGCGACGGAACTGCGCAGTCATCAAGACCGCTCGCTCGATTATCCAGTCACGGTGGTCGACCCAAATCCCTTTTTGCGACCAGGCACCGCGATGGGTCAAGAGGGTAACTTCAAAGTGGAGAATCGCTCATTGGGAACGGTGCCCGCCGAGCGAATGCGCCTGCCCGTGCCCGGCTCTACCTGGAGGCTGGACGGTCGAGTCGGCCGCACGAAGGACGGCATCATCTATGCCGGATTTGGGACCTATCTGTATCGCTCAGAGGACGACGGCAAGAATTGGAATGGCGTATTGATCGAGGGACTGCCAGACACTCGTCCCGGGCGAGTCGCAGCCATCGCATTTGGCGCCTCCGGCAAGCACATCCTGCTAGCACATCGAGCCAGTGCCTTGGCCCCAACGGGACGGTACGAGAACAAGAACCCAGCCGAATCCCGCGAGGACTTGAACATCTATCCCTTGGTGATCTCTCGCTCAGCTAACGGCGGCAGGACTTGGGAGCGGAGTGCCGTGTTGCCCGTCCCGCCTGGCTTCCGTGGCTTAGCGGGAGACGGGAATTCCATCGTCGAGTTGGGTGATGGCTCTCTGCTGGCTGCACTCGACGGCATTGCGGAAGCTGCTCAAGGCGCCGAGGTCTTCCTGCGAAGCAGAGATCAGGGACAAACCTGGAAAAACGTTAGCCTGATGTCGGAGGCCGCTGAGACTGGTTTGATGTCACTCGGCGGCTTGCGCGTGTTGGCGGCAATCCGAGGCATCCCAAATGCCCGCTTGGGCGGCAAGACCATTGAGCTGGCCAATTCTGAAGATGGTGGGCACACCTGGAGCACACGCCGACCGTTGACGCGAACCTTTGGCCAGGCACATGGCGACCTCGCACAGCTGCCTGGCGTCGGCGTTGTCGCTGTCTATGAGAATCGCTACCCTTATCGGGACGGAGGCGAGGTTCAGGCTCGGATCAGCTGGGACAATGGGATTACCTGGACTTCCGAACTCTACATTCTCTCGAAGGGCCATGGATATGGAGGTTCTGTCGCGAGCAACGACGGAGTGACCGTGATCACCGTCCTTGGCGACGGTGAGTTAGACTCTAGGGGAAGCCCGACAGGCCGGGGTTATACGTTGCAGGCGGTCCGCTGGAAACCCTGGCGGCCGCCGGGCTCCCGGACTCTGCCAGAGTCTCGATAGAACTCAGTTCCACTGCGAACGTGGGGTTCTGCCGTCCTGCTGCTGGTTCATGCAGCTTGGCAACGCAGGCCGCCATCGACGTGCCACAAACGCCACCGCTGTGGCGTTCGCCGGTTCCCCGTTGTTTCCCCAGCGGTCGAGTCCCTGCCAGAGTTCTTTTTCTAAATCACCATGTCGACGATGACCGGCAAAGACCGAATTCACATAACGTTGGCTGGCGAGCAACCCGATCGCGTGCCTTTCGTCCCGAACATCATGCAGTGGTTTCATGTCAATGATTTCAACGGAACCCTGCCGAACGCGGTCAAGCACTGCAAGCATCCGGTTGAGGTTCTGAAAACCATCGGGGCCGATGTCTTTTCGAAGTTCGAGGGAAAGATCCAGGTTCCCGTCTTTCGAGACTGTGAATACCACGTGGCCGAAGAGGGAATGGATCTTGGACGGGATCGCGTTTGGGGTAGTTTCACCTGGTTTGAAACACTAGTGTCCAGCTGTTCGAGTCTACAGTGTCTGCAAGTTGTTCATGTCAGTTCAGTAACGGGAGTTTTTGGTAGTGACCGATTTCAATTTTCTTCACTCTTAGGAAGATCCACCCGGGAGTCAGTTTTGTCACAGTGAACGGCAACTTAGCGTTTCGAGAAATCCCTGGGAAGGCGGCGACACTCCCTCGCCTTCTATGTCATTCGGTCCCGAGACAAGCTGCAGTTCCGCCGGATCTACTCGCATCCGATCGACAAGAGCACCGGTCTGCGTTGCGATCAAACCATCGCCCTGACTG
>VFZK01000414.1 GCA_016871215.1 Acidimicrobiia bacterium
CCGCAAAGTAAACTCGAAACTGCCTATTACAAAGCTGATGCTTCCATCCGCAACATCATTGAACTTCTGGAGGCCGCCTGAACTTTGTTGAACTGTTTTTGTTGATGATTAAAGAGGTAAGAATCTATAACTCAGTGATCTATGCCGATTTCGAAAGCCAGGTCAAGGAGCTGGAGAAACGCAGAGAGAAACTCCAGAAAACCATGACCCAACTCGAGGAAGAAGCCCGAAAGGAAGGGGCTTTGCCAGGATGGCTTCGGTAACCTGATAGCGTCGCACACCCAAACTGCCCAACAACCTTGATCGAGACCATGCGCTACGAAGCCGTTATCGGCCTTGAAGTCCATGCCCAGCTGCTAACGAAGACCAAGATTTTCTGCACCTGTTCAACGGCCTTCGGAGCTCCTCCGAACACCAATACCTGCCCGGTGTGCCTCGGCTTCCCTGGAGCGTTGCCTGTATTGAATCGGGAAGCGGCGATCATGGCCTCCAAAGCAGCTCTGGCTTTGGGTTGTAAGCTCAACCCAGTTTCGATTTTTGCCCGGAAAAACTATTTCTATCCTGATTTGCCAAAGGGTTATCAGATCTCCCAGTTCGACCGTCCGCTTGCCGAACACGGGTCCATCACGATTGGAAGCAATGGTTCCAGCAAGCAAGTTCGCATCAAACGCGTCCACATGGAAGAGGACGCAGGGAAATCCATCCACGACGGGTTTGCCGACTCAAGCCGCTACAGTTATATCGACCTGAACCGCAGTGGCACACCCCTCATTGAGATTGTCAGCGAACCAGACCTGCATTCCCCTGACGAAACCCACGACTACCTGACACGCATGAAAGTCATCCTGGAGTATCTGGAAGTCTGTGACGGCAACATGGAGGAGGGCAGCCTGCGCTGCGACGCGAATGTATCCGTGCGCCTCGCGGGCGAATCCAAGCTGGGAATAAAGACCGAGCTTAAGAATCTGAACAGCTTTCGGTTCCTGAAGAATGCTTTGGAGTATGAGATTTCCCGGCAGATCCAGGTTCTCGAAGAAGGCGGCGCCGTCGTGCAGGAGACTCGCCTGTGGAATACGGCCGAGCATCGCACGGTGTCGATGCGAAGCAAAGAAGAAGCCCACGACTATCGCTACTTCCCGGAACCCGACTTGCCGCCATTGGTGATCGACAACGCATGGGAATCCGAAATTCGCGCTTCGATGCCCGAGCTGCCGGACGCGAAGAGGGCACGTTTCATCTCACAGTACGGGTTGCCGGAGTACGACGCGTCGGTCCTGACCACCTCTCGAGCTTTGGCGGATTTCTTCGAGGAAACTGTTTCGCTATGCCAAAGCGCCAAGGCTGCCTCGAATTGGATCATGGGAGATCTGTTGCGCGACCTGAAGGAATTCAACCGGACTATCGGGGAGTCCCCGGTCCGGCCTAGGGCAATCGCAGACTTGATCCGGCTGATTGAAAGCGGCGAAATCTCGGGTAAGATGGGCAAGGACGTTTTCGAAGCGATGTTCCGCGAGAGAAAATCCCCACAGGAAGTCATTGCCGAAAGGGGACTGAAACAGATCACGGACCTCGGAACTCTCGAACGAATCATCCGTGAGATCGTCGCTGCAAACGCCAAGACCTACGAACAATACAAGAGTGGAAAGAAAGCCGCGCTGGGGTTTTTCGTTGGCCAAGTCATGAAAGCGACCCAGGGACAAGCCAATCCGCAGCTCGTGAACGAACTGTTACGAAAGATCCTGGATGCCTGAGGAGAGCACGATGACCCGCAACACGGATGGTTCCTGCCGCGAGATCAGTGCTTTTTACAAAGAAGAGTTCTTGAAACACAAGGCTCGGCTTGAGCTTCAGAGGGAATTCTACTCCGACAAAGCGCTGCGCGACATCGAGAAGGCACTCGACCGAATCATCAAAGACATGGACAGCATCTGCCGGCTCGACCAGTTCAGTCAGCTCGCAAGCCAGCTGTTGGAACGGATCGACATCATTACAAATCTCTCGGGCTCTCCATCGAAGTACTCCCAAAGAATTCACTGAATCGGTTCCGTTCTCGCCCAACGCCAGGACAGCACCACGACGCCTGTCAACGGTAGTGGTCAAGCCCATCACTCAGACTCGGATGTCGAAAACCCTCCCACTTCATGAGGTTCACCAGGCTGCCAGCGCCACTTTCACTGATCTGTTTGGCTGGCAAGTAGTGCAGCGGTTTTCTTCGGTCGAGGCGGAGTACTGGGCACTTCACAAAACCGCGGGCTGGATCGACCTGTCCTGCTCGGGAATCTTTGAGGTCAAGGGCGATGATCGAACTCGATTCCTGCACGGAATGCTAACCAACGACATCAAGTCGCTGGCTCCCGGTTGCGGCTGCTACGCTGCCTCTCTGTCCCCGCAAGGGCGTTTGGTGGGAGACCTACGAGTCTTCTGCTGCGAGGAGTCACTGCTGCTCACGACGGAACCAGCTGTTCGCGAGAAGCTGGGCCCCGCTCTGCGCAAATACATCATCGGAGACCGCCCGGTCCTGCTCGATCGATCGGAGGAACTAGCGATCCTCTCCTTGCAAGGCCCACGCGCGACCGCCTTGTTAGCCAAAGTGTTCCCTGAGGTTGCCTCTCTCGAAAAGCCTTACAGCCACCAGGCAGCCGACCTCGCCGGGGCTAGAGTTCGCATCTGCCATGTTTGCCGCACAGGCTGGGGCGGCTACGACTTCATTGTCGAGCGGCCGATGCTGCGTCTTGTCTGGAATCTGATTCTCCAGGATGGCAAACAGGAAGGCGCCGAGCCGGTGGGTTTCGAAGGCTTGAATGTGCACCGAGTCGAAGCGGGCATCCCGTGGTATGGCCTGGATATGGACGAGAGCACGCTTCCGATTGAAGCCGGACTTGAAAAGAGCGCAATAAGCTTCAACAAGGGCTGCTATGTAGGGCAGGAGTCGGTCGCGCGCATCACCTATCGCGGACATGTGAATCGGAAGCTTGTTGGCCTCAGGCTTTCCGGCAGCCGACCGGCATCCCAGGGAAACAAGATCTGGAGGGATAGCCAGGAGGTTGGCTGGGTCACGAGCAGTGTGCACTCCTGGAGACTGGGTGCCGCAATTGCGCTGGCATACCTTCGCCGTGAGGTCCTCGACGCCGCGGCACCGGTCTCGATCGATGCTGGCGAAGGGAGCATCGACGCTCGGGTCGTGCCTCTTCCGTTTCTCGATATCCCGCCAGCCACCGCGTGACCGGCCGGTCGCGCCGTGCCCTTTGCAACCCAATTCGAGAAGACATCGCCTCGATATCTATTCTGAGAATTCAATCTGAATCTCTGGGTCGAGATTGATCTTAAATCCTCGAAGCCCCTTAAGCAGCTCTTTCGCCTCTTCCAAGTTCTGCCCCTTGATCGCCGCCACCTGCTGCAACATGGCGTCATTCGACAACAGCTCGGAAAAATCCATTTCAAGCAGGGTCACTTTTGCGCCCTCCTGGTAAACACTGTTGGTCTTCACGATCCTGCCTTGAACTTCAACGGCCATGCTAATCCGCAATCCGGCAAAGAGCTTCTTGGCCTGTTCGAGCTGTTCAGCCGTAGGAGACTTGAGAGCGCCACTGGGTGTTACCTCCAAGTCCTTCGGCGTCGTCCTTTGCGATCTCGACCCTGGTGAAGCCAATACCGCCGCGAGCGGCGAATGGCCATTTGGAAGCTTGGAGAAACGAAACGTGGCCTCGCTAGCGGTCGCGGTAGAATTGGGTTGCGGGCCGTCGATCGAAGGGGCTTCGGGTTTTTGGCTCAGCCTCAGCTGGGTTACATCGCGAAAAGTGTAGGTGGCCTCCTGTCCCTCCATCCCAGCCGAAGCGATCTTGCGGCTCGAAACGAAGCGGACACCTACGCCCATCTTCGCGGCCCTGGCGCGAGCGTCTTTCTCACTGAAGAACTCGGGCTCCTTCGCTTGGCGTTCGGCCGGCTCGTTGCCAGTAACCTGCTTCCCGATTTCTTGCATCATATACGCAAGCTGGGAAACCATCTCGCTGCTCATCAGTGTCTTTTGGATCACGATGCCGCTGCCGTCCCGATTGAGTTTGATCAGGGTGTCGGAAGTCACACAGCCACTCGTGACTCCGACCAAGAGCAGTGAGACAACAACCATGCAGAGTCGAGCCATCGATCTCTCCCTTCGCGGGGCACCTGGCGTGTCGAACTCCAGTCGCCAATCCCTTCATCGATCGCCTGCCCGGCTTGCATTAACAAGAAACTCACAGGTTGTCGATATGCGTGAGGAGCGCCAAAGCTTTTCGACTGGCGGTGGAGGTCGTCATGGAGGGTTCGCTAACAATCAGGGGCTCGGCAATCGCCATTGAGTTGAAGAACCGGACTTTGGAGCAAGCAGAGCAAGGAATCAACACGGCAGTCGCAACCGCCAGCGAACGGGGAGGGGGGCGATTCCGCGGACCCAGTTTCTGGTATGACCTCGACAAGAGCCTTTTTGCGCTCCGAGGCACTTTCGAAATCGACGAAGGTATGCCTGACTACGTAGCCACCGAGGTCAAAACAGCACTTTGTCGGGCGTCAATTATTATTCCCTGCGACGACAATTAGAATTCCCGGTCGTAGTACCTCACCGAAGAATCGAACTATCTGGAAACTGTTGCCTCATCCAGAATCGTACTTTCTCAACATCATCTCGTCTTCTTTCTTTTCCCGTTTGGCTGTTACCTTTTTTCGCAAGCAAAAGT
>VFZK01000415.1 GCA_016871215.1 Acidimicrobiia bacterium
CCGCAAAGTAAACTCGAAACTGCCTATTACAAAGCTGATGCTTCCATCCGCAACATCATTGAACTTCTGGAGGCCGCCTGAACTTTGTTGAACTGTTTTTGTTGATGATTAAAGAGGTAAGAATCTAGCACTGCCCTTCGCGCGATTCCAAGTACTGTCCATAGCTTAGAATCGACGGCAACCGTGATAGTGAGGGACCGGCGCAAGGACTTGCTGAGCGACGGTCAGCCAGAAGGCTTGCGGTTGCAAATTCTGTTCGCGCTTTTCGCAGGCGCCAGCGATCTCCTCCCGGAACTCGTTGAACACTATATTTAGTAGGCCAGAACACTCAAGACACATTATTTTGTGGAGAAACACAAAATAGCGCTTGACAATTGATTCGCGGGGACTAAAATCCTTCGCGCAACAATCGAGATGCGTTCATTGCGCGCTGAAATCGTTCTGTTCGTTCAAGTTGCGCGAATTTCTGCTGCGCGTCGGACGAGCCCTGGGGCGGTTCTTGGAGAAACCACCCGCGAGTTGACTGGTAATAATAAGGAGGCGTTACAATGCTAGTCAGAGAGAGATCGGGCGAGGCTACCGCCATGGCCCCCATCAAACTGCAAGAAGAAGAGAGGCTCTTGCACTTCAGAAGAGTCTTTACCAAACCGGGCGTCCACCCGTTCGACCAGATCAAGTGGGAGAGACGAAAAGCGTCGATAGCGAATGAGAAGGGAGAAGTGATCTTCGAGCATCCTGACGTTGACGTTCCTGTATCCTGGTCGATGATGGCTACCAATGTCGTTGTATCGAAGTACTTCCGGCGTTCTGCCGACGGTTCTGGGCGCGAGACCAGCGTTCGGCAACTGGTGGGTCGCGTCGTCGACACGATCTCGCGCTGGGGACGTGAGGGAGGTTATTTCGCGTCCAACGAGGAAGCCGACACTTTCGAGGCTGAGCTTTGCCATCTTCTGGTGGAGCAGAAGGCGGCCTTTAACAGCCCTGTCTGGTTTAACTGCGGCATCGAACCCAAGCCGCAGTGTTCCGCCTGCTTCATCAATTCAGTGCAAGACCGGATGGAGTCGATCCTCGATCTCGCCAAGACCGAAGGGATGCTGTTCAAATGGGGCAGCGGCACGGGAACGAATTTGTCTGTCATCCGATCGTCGAAAGAGCTGCTCTCCAGCGGAGGCCAGGCTTCGGGGCCTGTTTCGTTCATGAAGGGCTACGACGCTTTTGCCGGCGTGATCAAGTCGGGAGGAAAAACGCGCCGCGCAGCCAAGATGGTGATCCTGAACGTCGACCACCCAGACATCGCCGACTTCATCACTTGCAAGGAAGAAGAAGAGAAGAAAGCTTGGGCACTGATCGAGGCGGGGTATGACAGCTCCTTTAATGGCGCGGCCTACAGCTCGGTGTTCTTCCAGAACTCGAACAACAGTGTGCGCGTGACCGACGACTTCATGAAGGCCGTGATCGAAGACAAGCAGTGGGCCACGCGAGCGGTGACGTCGGGACAGCCGATGGAGACCTTCCGCGCCCGCGACTTGATGACCATGATGGCCCGCTCGGCTCATGTCTGCGGCGATCCTGGAATCCAGTTCGATACGACGGTGAACGACTGGCATACGTGTTCGAACACCGCCCGTATTAATGCCTCGAATCCTTGCAGCGAGTACATGTTCCTCGACGACACGGCCTGTAACCTGTCGTCGTTGAACCTGATGAAGTTCCGCAAGCAGAATGGCGACCTGGATGTGGAGACGTTCAAGCATGGTGTTCAAATCATGATCACCGCTCAGGAGATCATCGTCGACAATGCCAGCTATCCCACTCCGGCCATCGGACGGAATAGCTTGATCTTCCGCCCGCTGGGTTTGGGCTATGCCAACCTGGGTGCCCTGCTCATGTCGCTGGGCCTGCCCTACGATAGCGAAGGAGGCCGTGCCTACTCGGCCGCCGTGACGGCGCTGATGTGTGGCGAGGCCTATCATACTTCCGCCCTGATCGCAGGCGACCTGGGCTCCTTCCCGGAGTTCCCGTTGAACCGCGAGCCTATGCTGCGCGTCATCCGCAAGCACCGTGCCGCTGCGGGGAAGATCAATCCTGCGTACGTGCCATCCGATCTCTACACCGCGGCTCAGAAGGCATGGAGCGAAGCCCTCATTGAAGGCGAAAAACACGGCTACAAGAACTCGCAGGTCACCGTGCTGGCTCCGACCGGCACCATCGGGTTCATGATGGACTGCGACACAACCGGCGTTGAACCCGACATTGCTCTCATCAAGTACAAGAAGCTGGTTGGCGGAGGGTTGCTCAAGATCGTCAATCAAACGGTTCCCGAAGCGCTGCGCCGGCTGAAATACAACGACGCCCAGATCAACGACATCATCAAATTCATCGACGAGAACGAGACGATCGAAGGGGCCCCGCACCTGAAAGAAGAGCACCTGCCCGTCTTCGATTGTGCCTTCAAACCGCTGAACGGGGTTCGGTCCATCCATTACATGGGGCATTTGCGCATGATGAGCGCGGCACAGCCCTTTCTCTCCGGCGCGATCTCAAAGACCGTGAACATGCCGGAAGACGCCACGGTCGAGCAGATCGAAGAAGCCTACGTCGAAGCCTGGAGGCTGGGATTGAAGGCGCTGGCCATCTATCGCGATGGCTCCAAGCGATCTCAACCGCTGAACACCAGCCTGAAGGAGGCCAAAGCCGGGGAAGCCTCCAAGCCCGTACGGCGCCGGCTGCCCGACGAGCGGCAGTCGATCACGCACAAATTCAGCGTTGCTGGGCACGATGGTTATGTGACCGTTGGCATGTACGACGATGGGACGCCTGGCGAGATCTTCGTTCGCATGGCCAAACAGGGGTCGGTCGTATCGGGACTCATGGACACGGTCGCCACCGCCATCTCAGTGGCGCTGCAGTATGGAGTGCCGTTGAAAGTGCTTGTCGATAAGTTCAGCCACAGCCGGTTCGAACCTTCGGGGTTTACCAACAATCCGCAGATTCCGATTGCCAAGTCGATTGTCGATTACATCTTCCGCTGGTTGGGACTCAAGTTCGTGAAGAGCGAAGAGACGCCTCAAGCCGAACCCACGCCGATGGCTGATGCAGGCCAGGTTGCGGCGATCGAGGCCCACGAACGGCAGGTGTTCCAGACCCAAGCGGACGCGCCGCCTTGCCCCGAGTGTGGCACCATCATGGTTCGCAACGCGGCCTGCTACAAATGCTTGAACTGTGGCACGACCAACGGTTGCAGCTGAGTTTCGTTCGCTGGGTATTGCCGCTCCAGGCTATCCACATCGATTACTGTTGGCATGCGGCCCACCCCATTCCCAGAAACTCTGTGCGAGCGTGGCGCAGCCAATTTCATCCTTCGTTGTGGCCAGCGGCCATGATTGCTTTGAAAAATTAGCTGCAGCAGCGGTCTGCGACTGCCGAATTTTTTTCCTTTCAAGAGTAGGGCCGGCGCTCATAGAGTGCCGCTACAATTCCTCGCAGCTCCCCCCTAAGGAGGTTCGAATGGCAAGGAGGACTCGTGTTGCGCCCCAGCTCCCGGTTCTCGACCTCTTCGAAATGGAAGATCTGATTGCAACGCTGAAAGCAGCCGACGATTTTCCCGAGGACCAAAGAGTATGGTTGAACCGGATCGAAGACCTGATTACCCAGGCCAAAGCGAACAGAGATCCGCTGTCCCTGCTGCTCGGCATCGAGCAGTTCATGAGCGAACTGGCGGAAGAGATGGAGAAGGCTCCTCAGGGTCCTGACACCACTTTCCAGAATCCCTCCAGCGACCCGACGATCAACGTATACCAGCTTAGGATCGAGTTGGTGAATTCCAGCCCGAGCATCTGGCGGCGCGTATTGGTTCCAGGTTACATCACACTAGACGTTCTGCACGATGTGATCCAGTGCGCGATGGGTTGGGAGCACGATCATTTGCACTGCTTCACGTGGAAAGGCATCCGCTTCTCGACCCCATTTGCCGAAGGCGATGAGCTGTTGGGCCTCGACGAAGATGAGAGCTGCGTGCGTCTCAATGAGCTGTTGCGCCGCGCCAGAGGCTCGATGCGCTATGAGTACGACTTCGGCGATTGCTGGGATCACAAGATCACTGTCGAGAAGATCTGTAAATCCGATCTCCGCTGCCAGGAACGCGCCCTCTGCCTGGAAGGGCAAATGCTGTGCCCACCCGAGGACTGTGGCGGACTGTGGGGCTATTACCAGATGCTCAAGGCGCTGAAAGACCCCACCCGCGAGCGGCATGAGGAGTTCATGGAGTGGGCTGAGCCCTTTTTGGACGCGGAAGCCTTGGATCTGGAATCAGTGAATCGGCGGCTTGCCAAGATCAGCCTCCCTACTCCCGGAAAGAGGTCACGCGCCGCCAGGGCTCATTAAGCCATGGCAAGGCGCTCTATGAGCGCCGGAAAGGGCGGCTCGCAGAGCTACACCGGGTCCTTTGTAGAGGTGGCTCTTCGAGCTGCCTCCGATCGCGCGACGGAGCGCTGCCCCGCCACGGGCCACCCGTTCGGGGCGAAGTCCCATAGGTGTTAAGTTAAGGATCTGGGATTTTCATATTGGGAAGCTGTCGAAGTTAAATTTCTCGACGGCGTCGAGCTGTTGGAGCGAGGTCGGTCGGGAGGGCTGGCGGCATTTCAAACAGGAACGGAGCAGTTGGGGCAGCTGTTGGAGCAGACAGCGGGTGAAGTGGAGCGGATGGAGGC
>VFZK01000416.1 GCA_016871215.1 Acidimicrobiia bacterium
AGCCTCCTGGATGGATTGGGTCCTTCTTGCTGAATCCCAATTCTATCTAACTCAGGCGGCTTGGCCTACTCCTGTCTTCTTACTTCACTCCAAGCTCCTCTAAGAAACTTGTTTTGGACAAGAGTGAAAGCGAGTGAACCACGATAATCCTCGGAATCGATTCCAAATCGCAAAGACGACGCTCGAGGCGAAGCCAGCGCAGAGGAGCCCGTTGGTTGGCTGAGCGGTTTCGCATAGGTTGGAGTTCATGCGTCTCAGCATCCGATTTGACAGTCCATGTCATGTGTGTAAAATGCCACGCCAAGTCGGGGTTTGGCTCTCGCCTGTCTCGTGTTGAGCTTCCCATCGTCTTTTTGCCGTTTGACCCGCACCTGTCTGCCACCGTGTCATGAGAAAACTGCTGGCTGCTAATCGAAGTGAAATCGCGATTCGCATCATGCGCGCTGCTTCCGAGCTCCGCTTGCGCACGGTTGCGATCTACTCAGAAGAAGACCGCCTTGGCCTGCATCGGTTTAAGGCGGATGAAGCGTACCTCATAGGCAAAGGGCGGGGCCCGGTTCAGGCTTATTTGGACATCGATGGCATTGTGGCGCTGGCCCAGGAAAAGCAGGTGGACGCCATCCATCCGGGCTACGGCTTCCTCTCCGAAAACGCCGCCTTTTCGCGAGCCTGTCAGAAAGCTGGAATCAAATTCATCGGCCCCAGTCCAGAGCTGCTCGAGTTGCTCGGCGACAAGGTCGCGGCGCGGCATCTCGCGATCAAGGCAGGCGTGCGTGTCGTGCCGGGCACCGACAAAGCGGTGCAAGGTAGCGAGGCCGCTCGGAAGGCTGCCAAATCAATTGGCTTTCCGTTGATTGCGAAAGCCTCGTTTGGCGGTGGGGGACGAGGAATGCGGATCATCCGCTCGGCCGCCGAGCTCGAGGCGCGTCTCGAGGAGGCGTGCCGCGAAGCCGAGGGCGCGTTCGGCGATGGCGCGGTGTTTCTGGAGAAGTACATCGAACGAGCCCGGCACATCGAAGTCCAGATTCTCGCCGATGAGCATGGCCACGTGATGCACTTGTACGAGCGCGACTGTTCGGTGCAGCGCCGCCACCAGAAGATCGTTGAGGTTGCCCCGGCCGCTGGCATCTCAGCCAGAGTTCGCAAGGAACTGTGCGATGCGGCCGTCCAGCTGGCGCGGGCTGCGAGCTATCGCAACGCGGGCACGGTAGAGTTCCTTGTCGACGCCGACTCGGAAGAGTGGTTTTTCATCGAAGTCAATCCGCGGATCCAGGTGGAACACACCGTCACCGAGATGGTGACCGGAGTCGACCTCGTTCGTTCGCAGATCCTGGTGGCTCAGGGGCACCATCTGCGCGAAGCCCCGCTGGCTCTCCCACAGCAGCACGCGGTGCCGTTGCACGGTGCAGCTTTGCAATGCCGGATCACCACAGAAGACCCTGAGAACAACTTCTCGCCGGACTATGGGAAGATCACGACCTACCGCTCTCCTGCGGGTTTTGGCATTCGGCTCGACGGAGGCACCGCCTATGGCGGGGCCGTCCTGACGCCGTATTACGATTCGTTGCTGGTGAAAATGACGGCTTGGGGAAACAGTCTGCCGGAAGCCTGCCAGCGCATGGACCGGGCTCTGCGGGAGTTCAGAATCCGAGGCGTCAAAACCAACATCCCGTTTCTCGAAAACGTCGTCCGACACGCGACATTCCAAAGCGGAAAAGCAACCACCACTCTTCTGGATGAAACTCCAGAACTGTTTCGTTTCGCTCGCAGGCGAGACCGTGCGACGCGCCTGCTGACTTATCTGGGAGATGTCATCATCAATGGCAACCCAGAAGTGGCAGGCAAGAAGTGGCCCGAAGGCTATGGTGCTGGGACGAAAGCCAGCGATATCGAGCTGGCTGCGGCGCCCGAAGTGGCGTTCGCGAAAGGCGTCGCTCCGGCTCCTGGCACGCGCCAGATACTGCTCGCGATGGGGCCGGTGAAGTTTGCAGGCTGGGTGCGCCAACAAAAGCGATTGCTGGTGACCGACACGACCTTTCGAGATGCCCATCAGTCTTTGCTCGCGACGCGCGTTCGTTCCATCGACATCCTGCGAGTGGCTGAGGCCGTCTCGCACCGGCTAGCCGGTCTATTTAGCCTCGAGATGTGGGGTGGCGCCACGTTCGACGCGTCGATGCGTTTCTTATTGGAAGACCCCTGGCAGAGATTGCGCCAGCTCCGCCAGCTCGTTCCGAACATCTGTTTTCAGATGCTGGTCAGAGCCTCGAATGCCGTCGGCTACACAAGCTATCCCGATAACGTGGTGGCAGAATTCATTCGGGAGTCAGCGCGGCATGGAATCGACATTTTCCGCATCTTCGACTCCCTGAACTCGGTCGAGAACATGCGGGTGGCCATCGATGCGACGCTCGAAACCCAGGCGGTCTGCGAGCCGTCCATTTGCTATACCGGAGACATCCTTGACCCGAGCCGTCCGAAGTATTCGATCCAATATTACGTCAAGATGGCCAAGAAGCTGGAGAAGCTCGGTGCGCATTTTCTCGGCATCAAAGACATGGCGGGACTGTGCAAGCCGTATGCGGCTTTCCAGCTCGTGAAGACGCTCCGCGAGGAGATCGGCATCCCAATCCATTTCCACACCCACGACACCAGCGGCGTCAACGCAGCCTCGATCTTGAAGGCTGCCGAAGCCGGTGTTGATATCGCCGACGCCGCGGTTTCCTCCATGAGTGGACAGACCAGCCAGCCAAACCTCAACTCGCTGGTGGAGGCTCTTCGCCACACACCTCGCGATACGCAGCTCGATCCGGTCGCGCTCAACGAGTGTGCGGACTACTGGGAACGAGTGCGCACTTATTACCGGCCTTTCGACGGTGGGCCTGGCGCTGGAGATGCCAAGGTCTACCAGCACGAGATTCCTGGCGGCCAATATACGAACCTGCGCGAGCAGGCGGCGGCCATGGGCTTAGGCCATCGTTGGACTGAAGTCGAGAGAACCTACGCCGAAGTCAACTCACTGTTCGGCGATATCGTTAAGGTGACTCCCTCCAGCAAAGTCGTCGGCGATATGACGCTCTTTTTGATGGCCAAAGGAATGAAACCTTCCGAACTGCTGGACCTAGATGAGGAGCACGATCTGGCGATCCCGAACTCCGTGATCGACATGTTTAGTGGGTCTTTGGGCACTCCGCCCGGAGGCTGGCCGCGCAAGTTGCAAAAAATCATCCTGCGCGGCGCTGAGGCTCGAAAAGTCCGGCCGGGAAGTGATTTGCCGGCAGCCGATTTCGAGGAGACCCATCACACCCTGGAGAAGAAATTGGGCCGGTCGGTGCAACGTGACGAGGTGCTGAGTTACCTGCTGTATGCTGACGTCTTTCTCAAATACGTCAAATTCCGGCATGCGTACGGCGATGTCAGCGTCTTGCCGACCCTCCAGTTTTTCTACGGAATGAGATCGGGAGAAGAAATCGCCGTCGAGATTGAACCGGGGAAGGCCTTGGTGGTGAAGTTCCTGACGGTCAGCGAACCACACCCCGACGGACAACGAACGGTGTTCTTCGAATTGAACGGGCAGCCTCGCGAAATCGTGGTCCGCGACAGATCATTGCGGGTGGCGGTGCCGGCTCATCCCAAAGTCAATCCCAGTGAACCGGGTCACGTCGGTTCCCCGTCACCCGGAGTGGTCACCAGTGTGTTCGTGCACCTCGGCCAGAAGGTGGCCCGCGGAGACAAACTTCTGATGTTGGAAGCGATGAAAATGCAGAGCACCATCTATGCGCCCACGCTGGGTCGAGTCACCCAGCTGCTGGTTGAACCCGGCCAACGCGTTGACGCAAAGGATCTGTTACTGGTGATTGAGGAGTAGGTGGCTAAGAATGCTGAGCCAAGCGCTCGGCCTCTCGAGTTGACCGGGCAACGTCATTGCAAAGGCAAGGAACCTGAAACTGCCGATGGCCGCTTCTCGGAGCTGTTCAGGGTCAGGAGAACGGTGAGGGTGAGGCCCCGCACGAACGACATTCTCTCTCCAGTGGACTGTGACGAAACGAACCGGCGATCAGCGTCGGCGTCACGCACCCTGCCTGGGCAGCGCGCGGTTTTTGGCTTCCTCAATCTCGCCTTCGCTGATGTCCGTGAAATGTAGCCGCCGATGCAGGGACAAGTAGAGCGCCAGGCCGGTAATGCATACCAGCACCCCCAGAACTGCCACCAGCAGCTTTCGAACCAGAGCGTCCGACACGGCATGGGTTTCACTGTAGTCTTGCTCGACGACCGTAAGCCACTTGAGCGCAGGATAGGTGGTCGAGAGTCCGACATCGCGGTAAGCGACCGACTTCTTGGTCCCTCCAGGCACCCTTGCTGTAATGAAGTCCGGCTTGGTTTGTGAACGCATCGCATCGCGGATATCATCAATGTAAGCCAACTTGGTTCCCGCCTTCACATCCAGCTCCTCTCCAGCGATGATGGTTCCGTCATCTTTGATCAGAAGGGTCTGCCCTGTGCCGCCAATTTTCATCCCTGTCGCCAGTGGAAACAGGTCTCTGACGGATCTTCCTCGTTGAGTTTGAAGTAAAGTGATTGGATTTTCAAGCAGAAGGAGGGTTTCAGGCACTGCTTTGGTAGTCATGTATAGAGCGTTAGTTGTCTTGACTTTTGGGTATTATTGCT
>VFZK01000417.1 GCA_016871215.1 Acidimicrobiia bacterium
GGGCAAAACTCTCGCGGTGTCGTCAGACTCTTGAGCAAATTCAGCCCGGTTGTACTCAACCCAGAACCAGAAAACCTCAAAACCAACTGTCCATCTAATTCTTGGACACTACACTAGGAGTAGCGAGAACGGGCGGTCTGGCTCGCGGGGCGTTCCATGTCTTAGAAGGCGGCCGGCGCGCCAAAGCAAGGAAACGCCACGCGAGGATTCTTCAAAACTGACACAGACGCCAAGCGCAACCCATTGCCCTCCATTTCTTGCTGTCCTGGGCGATCGAGGAGGTGAGCCTCATGACTCTAGAGTTAACGAAGGAAGAACGCGAGTATCTCATGACGCTTCTTGAGGCCACGCATCGTGAGAAACTCCACGAACTCCATCACACCGACAGGTCCGAGTACAAGAGCATCATAAGATCCGAGATCGCAATGATCGAGACGCTGCGGGTTAAACTGGCCGTCACATAGCACCAGGCGCCGTGCCGAGTAGAAAGCCAAGGCATGGTCTTCCTCCGGCACATGGTTCCTGTCGTGCGCGACACCAGCAGAACTTTGGTTTCGCTTCAGGGCAACCAAGGCAGGACGGGCTGGCAGCCGATCGCAGTGAATCGCTGCGCCGGCGATGCGGCGAGTACGTGTTTCCACGGTTTTGCAGCATCTCGTCAAAGTCCTGCAAATCCTTGAGTCGAGGCGGATCCCTTGCTAAGCGGACTGGCTGCGGATTGGGCTCACGCGGCTGTTCACTGGTTCGACTCTCAGGGAGAACTCACGACGTTGACGGGACCCTGCGCTGTCTTGCCCGCGCTTGAAAAGCTTCTGTGAATTCACTAACATCATGCTGCTGCAAGTCGTTGCAAGGCTCCAGCCCCGAAGAAACCCGCGTGGGGCGCTTCGTTGGTCGACAGATTCCGCCCCGATGCCCAAAGAGATTACCCTCAGCCCGGACGTTCTGCAGAAGATCGAGAAGATCAAAGAAGTCGACATTGTTATCGGGATTCCCAGCTACAACAACGCGCGAACGATTGGTCAGCTGATCCGCGCCGTTGACGACGGGTTGTCGAAGTACTTCTCTTCCAGCCGCGCTCTAATCGTCAATTCAGACGCCGGTTCGCACGATGATACGGTTTCGGTGGCTTGTGCCGGAGTGGAGACGGATCCGCGATTCCTGGCGCTGGCTCATTCGCTCCATCCCGTTTACAAGATCGTCACCCCTTATCACGGCGTGCCCGGCAAGGGGAGTGCTTTTCGGACGATTTTCCAGGTTGCAGAGCTGCTGTGCGCCAAAGCCTGTGCCGTCGTCGATGCCAGCCTTACCAGCGTCACGCCCGAATGGATCGAGCGGCTCGTGAAGCCCGTATTGGTCGAAGGATTCGACTATGTATCGCCCGTCTATCTGCGCCACAAGTATGACGGAACCGTCACCAACAGCATCGTCTATCCGCTCACCCGAGCGCTTTATGGAAAGCGCCTCCGGCAGCCTACGGCAGGCGATTGCGGGTGCTCTGGCAAGCTAGCCTCCTTCTACCTGGCGGAGGAACTATGGCACGCGAGCGCGGCACGCTACGGCATCGAGGTCTGGATGGCTACGGCCGCCGTCGCCAACGGCTTCAAGGTCTGCCAGGCGTTTCTCGGCGCCAAGACGCACGACAGCACGGCGCTTGTTAGAGACCTGAGCACCATGCTGACTCAAGTGGCAGGCACGGTATTCCATCTGATGGAAAGACATCAGAGCGTTTGGCAGGCTGTGAACGGTTCTGAGCCGGTTCCCATTTTCGGCTTGCCTTTCGAAGTTGGGCTTGAGCCGGTCGACGTACGCGTCGAGCGCCTGCTCAGCGCCTACCGCCAGGGCGTGCGAGACTTGTCGGAAATCTGGAAGCACTTCCTCTCCCCGGCTGTGCTTGAGCGGCTTCAAAGACTTTCAAAGGCCAACGTTCCCGAGTTTCGCTTTCAGGACGCCTTGTGGGCCAAGGTGGTCTACGAATTCGCAGCCGCCTGCTATGCCCGCCAGATGGATCGCGATCATTTGCTCAAGTCGCTGACGCCACTGTACCTCGGACGCACGGCGTCGTTTGTCCTGGAAACACAACAGAGCACGGCTGCCGACGTCGAGAACCGCCTCGAGCTACTGTGCCTGGAATATGAGAACCTGAAGCCGTACCTGATGGAGAAGTGGAGAGGCTAGTCTGCAGGCGATGGCGTTGTCGTTCGGCTGCAAGCGGGCTGGAGGCATCCAGCAGCTTGTCCGCTGGATGCATCGACGGCAGCGCAGCGGAGTTCCTCCAGAGAGGTTGCCATGCGCGATTTTTTCGAGATTGCTATACTCGGTCCTGTCCGCCGGTTCTACGAACAGCTGGTGTTGTTCCTGCCCAAGCTGCTGGGCCTCTTCTTGCTGTCGTTCCTCGGGCTGTTGCTGGGCTGGCTGGCCTACCGCATTGTGCGACGCAGCCTGGCGGCCGTGAATTTCGACAGGTTCTGCTCGCACCTCGGACTCGCCTCGGTTCTCGAAAAAGGCAACATCCGTAAACCCGCTTCCGAGTTCGTGGCGTCTGGAATCTACTGGCTTATCGTTGCCAGCTTTTTCATGATCGGATTGAGGACGCTGGACGAAAGCATCATGGCCGGGGTCTTTTCGCGTTTCTTTTCCTACCTTCCGAATCTCATCGTCGCTATACTCATCTTCATTACCGGCTTCCTGCTCAGCAAGTTCATCGCCCGCAGTGTGTTGATCGGCGCGGTCAACGCGCAGATCCGGTCGGCCAAGCTGTTGAGCGTGTCGGTTGAATTGCTGATCATGATTTTCACGCTTTCTCTAGCGCTCGAGCAGTTGGGAATCGGGAAAGCGATCATCGTAGCCACGTTCTCGATCCTCTTTGGCGGCATCGTTCTCGGGCTGGCTATCGCATTTGGTCTGGGCGGCAGGCATCTGGCGCGCCAGTTTCTGGAACGCCGCCTGGGGCACAAGACCGAAAAAGACCGCGAAGAAGAGGAGCGATTTTCACATCTATAGCCTCAGGCGGGAGCAAGGTCGCGCCCCAAGACTGCTTGATTCGGAGCCGGCTCGACCTGAAAAGCGCAAAGTCACCCTGAAATCGAATTAGCCGTTATCACGCCCGCAACGAGCTGCCGCCAAAGCCAGGGCTAGGACAGAAAGCTCGGATTTTGACTCCCCGAACTCTTGTGCTGGGGAAAGAAGAACCGCATTTTGTGTGGGGTTCACTTTCTTCCCCCTGGTGACCCAAAAGAGGTTCTCATGCCATCAAACCGACCGCCTCTCAGAATTCTAGTAGCGCCCAACGCGCTCAAGGAAAGCCTCTCAGCCATCGGCGCCGCACGGGCCATCGCGAAAGGCATTCGGCAAGCACTGCCGAAGGCTCGCATCACCGAGGTCCCCATCGCCGATGGAGGCGACGGCACGCTCGAAGCTGTGATTTCCGGAACCGGCGGGCGAATTCTCACGGCGAGAGTGACCGGGCCGTTGGGGAACAAGGTTCACGCCCAGTATGGCGTTACCGGCGACGGCAGGACCGCGGTCATTGAAATGTCTCGCGCTTCAGGATTGGCGTTGGTTCCGCCCTCCCGCCGAAATCCGATGCACACCACAAGCCTCGGGACAGGCCAGCTGATTCGCGCTGCACTGGAACTTGGCGTCAAACGGGTCCTGCTGGGCATTGGGGGAAGCGCCACAGTCGATGGCGGCGTTGGAGCGCTGCAGGCTCTGGGCGTCGCGTTCCTCGACCGCCACAACAAACCGGTTGGATACGGCGGCGCCGGCTTGCTGGCGATCGAGAAGATCGACCTCGGCCGATTGCATCCGGCGCTCCAACAGACCGAGCTGTTGCTGGCCTGCGACGTGGACAATCCTCTCACCGGCCCCAAGGGAGCTGCCGCGGTGTTTGGGCCGCAAAAGGGAGCAACACCCGCCATGGTCAAGGAACTGGATCGCGGCTTGGCCCGGCTGGCAGCATTGATCGCTCAGGTTAACGGAAGAAGGTTCGCACACATTGCTGGAACGGGCGCCGCTGGCGGCATTGCGGGTAGTTTTCTGGGGTTGCTAGGTGCCAAGCTGCGCCCGGGAAGCGAGCTCGTGTTCGACTTGTTGAAACTGGAGACACTTGTCTCCAAGATGGACTGGGTCATCACGGGCGAGGGACAGATCGACTTTCAAACCCAGTTTGGCAAGGGGCCTGGAATGCTGGCGAAGCTGGCTGCCCGCCACGGGGTGCCGGTCGTTGGAATCGCCGGATCAATTGCCGACAACGCACGTGATCTGTCGAGCAAGGGCTTTACGGCTTTGTTCAGCATTACAAATCAGCCCATGGATCTTGCGACGGCAATCCGAGACGCGCCCCGTCTCATGGAGCGGACGGCAGAACAGGTGGCACGGCTGATTCGCGCCAGCCGCGCCCAGCGTCGCTGACCCGGGCCGATCCCTCTGTCGCTGCCGGCCAGCATCAAAACTCTGGTGCCAGCAGGCAAATGAAGCCCCGCATTCTGAAGAACTAGTGTATTGTCCAACAACTAACTGGGCAATAACAGGAAATTAGTTTATTGTCTGGGCATGCCGATGGTTTTGCCTCCACTGACGCTGAGTGCCACCGATCGAGGGGGAATCGAGCGCTGGTTGAAGGCCCACGGAACACCCCAACAGGTGGTA
>VFZK01000418.1 GCA_016871215.1 Acidimicrobiia bacterium
AAATCAATCTCCAGGGCCTGCTGTCCGATCTTGCGCTCCAGTTCAGCCACACGCCCTTCTTCCCACCGCCGCTGACCTGACCCTGAAAACGCGTTCCCCGGACCTTGCCGAAACTCCTGCCGCCAGCGATCCAGCATATTCGGATTTATCTCAAATGCCCGCGCCACCTCTCCAACCAACGATCCTCGCTCCAATCTCTGCAACGCCGCCAGCTTGAACTCTCTGCTAAACTGCCTCCGAGACAAACTCATGATGCATTCCTCCATTCGCTGAATTCTGCATCTTAACCGTTTGTCTCACTTTTGGGGGCAAGTCCACAGCCTCCCCCTATCCCGATTAGGCACCACAGGTGCGGGGAAAACCAGAAGAGTCTGCTGAAGACAGCGTGTACAATACCGTTGCCGCACAACACAAGGTGTAAAATCGTGTAGGTGTCAGTGGTCGCCACCTTAGGTGTACGTGGGTCTTCTGGCATGGAATATGAGGGAAGGATATGGAGCAGTGGCAAGATTGTGAGGCCGTAGAGCGCCACCCGGACAAGGTCAGTGGGGCGTGGGTGTTTCGCGGCACACGCGTGCCGTTAGCAGCGCTGTTTGAAAATCTCCGCGATGGGGCCTCGATCGAGGAGTTTCTCTCCTGGTTCCCTGGGGTGCAACGCGCACAGGTTGAAGCCGTCTTGGAGCACGAAGCCCTAGCGGCGGCCAAGACAATCCGGCTTCGCCTTACCACCTGTTGGGGTGTTCCGTGGGCCTTCAACCAGCGCTCGATTCCCCCTCAATCGGTGGCACTCAGCGTCAGTGGAGGCAAAACCATCGGCATGCCCAGACAATAAACTAATTTCCTGTTATTGCCCAGTTAGTTGTTGGACATTACACTAGCTAGTTTCTGTCGCGAAACTCGGAAGCCCTTGCTGGGAAGGGTTCTTAGAGTTTTCTCGGCCTCTGAAATCAACGCCTTCTAACTGCGCTTTGTGAGGCGTTGGCCGCGGGGCGGTTTCCGGAAAACCGCACCCAGTCGGGCTGATGGCAGTTTCAGGCGCGACAGTTCCATCCCCAACGTGATCCAGCGGTCGATCAGTTCCTGCAGCCGCTGGTAATGTCTCAACTGTTGCCGTACCACGGCCAGGTCTTCCTTTCGTACAAACTGAGTCGAGCTCTTGCCCTTGCGGGTGAAGCTCACCTGGTAATACGGGCCATGCTTTTGCGGCGGGTCGGCCTTGCATCGGCCCCTTTGTCAATGCTGAACCTGGCGGCATTCTGCCGAACTGGCAGAGGGCAAACGGGGCAGTTCCAAGTCGCGACTCCGCCCACTCCGGGATGCGGGCAAACTGGTTGCTTGGCGAAAACTGCGTATGCTAGTATCGACCCGTTTTATCCGCAAATAAGCCGATGGAGCGCGGACTCGCAGAGCGAGAAGGGAGTTTCCTGTGAAGGTTTTCGGCGGAGCCAACATTCGGAATGTGGCTGTGGTTGGGCACGGGTCGAGCGGCAAGACCTCCTTGGTGGCAGGATGCCTCTTTCTGGGGGGCGTTGGCAACCGGCTCGGCAGGGTAGATGACGGCACCGCCCCAACGGATTTCGATCCGGAGGAGGTTGAACGCAAGATCAGTATCTCTACGGCAGTCGCCTTTAGCGAATGGAACAAAACCAAGATCAATTTCCTCGATACCCCAGGGAAAGGGGTCTTTATCCAGGATACGCGCACCACGATGCGTGTTTCCGAATCGGCTCTGGTCTTGGTCGACGCGGTCGCTGGTGTCGAGGTTCAAACCGAGAAGGTCTGCAAGTTCGCGGAAGAGTTCGGTCTGGCTACTGCGTTCGTGGTTAACAAGCTCGATCGTGAAAATGCTTCGTTCGACCGGGCCGTTGCCTCGCTCCAGGAAAACTTCGGGAGAACGACCATTCCCGTCCAATTGCCCATCGGATCCGAGCGAGAATTCAGGGGAATCGTCGACCTCATCGAGCAGAAGGCCTACGAGTTCGAACCCAACGGTTCTGGGAAATCCAAGAAGGTCGACATCCCAGCGGAAATGCAGGAAGCGGCGGCGAAAGGCCATGAGGCAATCGTCGAGATGGTCGCCGAAGGCAACGATGCGCTGATGGAGGAGTTCTTCGACAAGGGAACCATCCCTCTGGAAGACCTCATGCCGGGGTTGCGCCAGGCAGTTATGGAAAGAAAGATCCATCCTATCCTGGCCTACTCGGCGCTACTGAATGTTGGCCCGCAAACTCTGTCCGACTTCATCGTTAACTACCTTCCGTCACCCGTGGGCGGCAGGACGATTCCGGCAGCTCCGAGGCAGGGCGGGGAAACCGCGCAACGGGCCATCGCATCCAAGGGTCCGCTTTCTGTCTTTGTGTTCAAAACCCTTGCCGACCCTTTTGCGGGACGGCTATCGTTTCTGAAGGTCTTCTCCGGAATACTCAAGACCGAGGCCGCAGTGGCCAACCTCAACCATAGCAGCGTCGAGCGGCTGGCTCACCTAGCTATCCCACAAGGCAAAACGCCAGTGGAGGTGCCTGAGTTGCACGCCGGCGATATTGGTGTGGTTGCTAAATTGAAAGAGACGGTGACGGGCGACACCCTAGGAGACAAGGACTATCCTTATTGCTATCAAAAGCTCAGCTATCCGGAACCTCTCATCACATTCGCGATCGAACCTAAGTCTCGCGGTGACGAGGACAAAATCAGCAGCGCCTTGCAACGTCTTTTGGAAGAAGACGCGACGTTGCGATTCGGTCGGGACCAGCAGACGCACGAGATGTTGTTGTCGGGGATGGGACAGCTCCATATCGAAACGGTCGTGGCTCGCTTGAAGAAGCGCTTCGGAGTGGAAGTGACTCTGAAGCCGCCAAAGGTTCCCTATCGAGAGACGATTCGAGGCCGGGCTGACGTTCAAGGCCGCCACAAGAAGCAGTCGGGTGGGCATGGTCAGTACGGCGATTGCAAAATCAAGATGGAACCTCTGCCTCGAGGTGGCCAGTTCGAGTTCGTGAACGAGATCTTCGGAGGGGCCATTCCCAAGAACTTCATCCCGGCCGTCGAGAAAGGCATTCTTGAGTCGGCAGCGCGTGGTTACCTGGCCGGCTACCCCGTCGTCGATTTCCGAGTCACCTTATACGATGGTTCCTACCACGATGTGGACTCGTCCGAAATGGCCTTCAAAATAGCCGGTTCGCTGGCTTTCAAAAAAGCAATGGAAGTCGCCAATCCTGTACTACTCGAGCCGATCATGAATGTCGAAGTTTATGCGCCGGATGCCTATGCCGGGGACTTGATGGGGGACCTGAACAGCCGCCGAGGCCGGGTGCAAGGAATGGATTCGAAGGCAGGCCACCAGGTAATCAAAGCCCAAGTCCCGATGTCGGAAATGCTCTCCTACGCGCCTACGTTGACCTCCATGACGCAAGGTCGAGGTGATTACACCATGGACTTTTCTCACTACGAGATCGTACCTAGCCAGATTGCCGAAAAGATCGTTACGCAGGCGAAGGCAGCCAAGGCTGGTGTCACAGAAGCCGAGGAATAGGACCTCACCCCCGCCGCCCACTCCAAACTATTCACCCCGCAAACATAGACCATGCCACGGTTCTGCGCGACAAGGACGTCTTGATCGAGTTATTGAGAGTTGGTGACCAGTGGCCAAGGAGTGCCCGCGCCAACTGCTGCTGAATTGCATGGCAGCACGGATCTGGAACTCGGGCGCATCGTGACCCGGCCAAACTGCTTTCCTTCTCAATTCACTACAGTCGTCGGTCAAATTTACCGAAAGAAGTTCTGAGATCGAGCCATGCTCCCTGACCAGCAGTCTACCCGGTCGGCATCGCGCTTCCAGGAAGAGCCGTCTGGCCAATCTTGAAACTCATGAACTCGACCGAAATCAACCGAATTCAGCCCTACTGTATTCTGGCGGTCGACGATGACCCACGGATCCTGAACGTCACTGAAACCATCTTGGTAAGCGAAGGATACTCCGTCGTTCAGGCGCTTTCGATTGCAGAGGCTGAAAGGAAGCTGCAGGAACGGAGCATTGATCTGGTCCTGCTAGACGTGATGTTGTCGGATGGCGACGGGTTTTCGTTCTGCAAATCCATCAAAGAAAACGCCGACACCCGCGACGTGCCCGTGATTTTGCTGACGGCTCTGGACACACTCGACAGCAAAGTGCGTGGCTTGGATGTTGGCGCCAGCGACTATTTGGTCAAGCCATTTCTTAAGAAGGAGCTTCAGGCAAGGATTCGTTCCCATCTTCGAGAACGGGAGTTCGCGCAAGAGCTGAAAATGCTCTACGCCTACGAAAAGCAGCACGCACAGCAGGTCGGCATTCTCAACAAATTGACGACCGACTTTCACTATCAATCGTTGCAAAAGTACTTGCTTAATCTAATCGAATCGAGTATAGTACGGGGCATGCGACGAACTAAGAAGACTCCTACTCAGAAGGACCTGGTCAGTGTACGATCCCAACTGCGTTATGAGAAACGCCGGACGGCCGTCGAGGCGGTGCGCAACGGCGAATCGGCTTCGACGGTGGCGCGCGTGATGAAGGTTCCCCTCCGAACGCTGTTCAGCTGGATCGCCCGCTACCGGCTGGGGGGCGAGCAGGCGTTGCAAGAAGGGCGACGCAGCGGCCGAC
>VFZK01000419.1 GCA_016871215.1 Acidimicrobiia bacterium
CGTGTGCGGTTAGGCGCTTAGGGGCAACACTTGCAAAAAATGTTTTCGATCCTGCCGAATGGAAACTCAAAGAGGTAGGGTGCGTCGCGTTTTTCGACGCACCGCCTCCGCGGTTGGTGCTAGTGGTGCTTTGAAAAGCGCAACGCACCCTACCTCTGTCTTGCTGCCCAGAGGGCCACGTTTTCGCCCCGTCGCCGAAAAAGCCCAGGCGCGTTATGCACGCTGCCACGAGGATTTTGTTTTCGTTTTTCTGGTGCTCGTCGTCGTCCTCGGCTTTTGGATTCGAGAACGAGGACGAGGACGAGAACGAGGACGATCGTCGGGGATATCAACGGCAACGCCCTTGGCTAGTTAAGTTAGTAGGTCTAAGTCACGGCGCAGACGATGCCAAGCCGGCCGTTAACCCTTTCAGTTTTCGGGTGAGGAAGCGCGATGTTCCGAGCTGTCGCTCGGTCTCGTTGAGGTGGCGGACCTGGGCCAGCGCTCGCTGGGCTTCTTGAGCTTTCCCCTGCTTCCGATAGGCGATGGATAGCTGGTAGTAGGCTGCGGTGTCGGTGGCGTCGAGTCGAATGGCCCCCTCTAACTCGCTGACTGCCTTCGGTAGATCGCCCTTCTTGAGATAGAGCTTGCCGAGACTCGAACGAACGGAGGCCGAATTGGGCTGCACCGCCAGGGCTCGCTCGAAGTGTGCGATAGCCGCTCCCTCAAGTCCCTGTCGCACCGAGATCTCGCCGAGCAGGTAGTGCGGGAAGAACTGCCGCACACCCGCTGGAGTTGCAATCAGCTTTTCCAGCAGGTCCGTTGCCTCCGCTTGCCGTTGGCTGTGGATCAGGACGAAGGCCAAGCCAATGCTTGCTCCGCTGGACGCGGCGTCGGCCTGCGCCAGGCGGCGATAGTCGGCTTCAGCTTCCGGGTACCTTCCAAGCGTCATCAACAGGTAGGCTCGCTGCTGCAGCAATGCCAGCGAACGAGGCAGGCGTGAGAGTCCCTGTTGAATCATCTCCAATGCTTCGGTCATGTCGTCTTCCTCGATCAGAACTCTCGCTAGCGAAACATAATTCCTTTCGTCGTGCGGATAGAGCTTGATGGCTTGCCTGAGCACTTGAGAGGCTTCGGCGTTGCTTCCCAGCTCGGAATAGGACTGTCCGAGAAGATTCGCGAGATCGGCGGTCCGAATGCCGCGTTTGCGCGCGTCTTCCAAAGTTGCAACACACTCTTTGAGCTGCCGGGCGCTGTATTGGGCCAGCGCAAGGTTGTAGGCAATCACGGAAGGCTTCGGATAGTTGGGCCATGCCTTGAGAAAGTGTTCTGCGGCGGCTGAGAACTCGCCTCGGCGTGCCAGCAGCAGCCCGGCTTCAAACTGGGCAGGCGCCGAAGCTGCGGGCAGGGTGGCCAGTTCTTTTCGAGCCTCAGCGTCGGCACGGCTCTCGAAGAGAGCTTCGGCGAGATTTAGGCGAAGCAGCGGATTTGCCGCCAGCACCTGTGGAGCTCTGCGGAAGTGCTGGGCTGCCTGCTGAAACTCCTTCCGGCTGAACGCGATCTGTCCCAGCATGGCGAAGGCAGGCTGCCGGTGGGGTTGCTGCCGGACGATTTCGAGAAGGAGCTTTTGCGCCTGGTCGACTTTTCCCTGCTGCAGGTAGGCCTGCGCCTGCGCCATGCGGTCCGATTGCGCAGAGCATACGCTGATGAAGAACAGGGTGAGCAAAAGCAGGTTAAACGCTAGTGGTTTCATCGCCTTGGCCGTCAGCGAAGACCTTGAGCTTCGTCAATGGTCACCACACGGTTTCCATTGACATGCTCGAATGTCTGGTGCGATCCGCTGGGCCAGAACACTTCGATTCGCTCAACCTGGCGTTGGCTTCCCAGGCCGAAGTGCAGACGGAGCCCGCTACTTGAGTAGAAGCTCGACGAACTGCGGATCTCGTCGGTCTGGACCCGTCCAGCTGCCACGAGCTGGACTCGCGCTCCGATGGCGCTACGGTTCGAACGCACTCCTTGCAGACGAAGCGTCAACCAATTCTGTTCGCTGCCACCTCTGTTTTTCAGAAGAGACGGTACGTCGTTGAGATTAGCGACAACGGCTTCCAACCTGCCATCCCCGTCCAAGTCCTCGACGGCCAAGCCCCGGCTTGCCTTCTTCGCCTGAACTGCCGGGCCTGCTTGAGACGAGATGTCGACGAAAGCGCCATTGCCACGGTTGCGATAGACCAGTCTTGGTTGGCGATAGCGTGTCTCCGAGGGGTGGCGGTCCACCTCAGGGTAGACGTGGCCGCTGACGATCAGCAGGTCTTTCCACCCATCCGCGTCGAAATCCGCAAAGGAGGCGCCCCAGCTGAGGAACTGGGTGTTGAATCCCAGCTTGGCCTGGTAGGTCGTGTCGACGAACGTGCCATCCTTGCCTGCGCGGTAGAGCGTTGGGGTGTCTTCGGAAAAGTTGGTAACAAACAAGTCCGGCAGCCCATCCGCGTCGTAATCGCCGGCCGCGGCTCCCATGCTGGCTTGCTCCTTGCCGTCTTCATTGACAGCGACACCAGCCTCCAGCCCGATTTCCTCGAACGTGCCATCGCGACGGTTGTGGAAGAGCAGGTTTGGCGTTGAATCGCAGGTAACGAACAGGTCAGGCCAGCCATCCTGATCGTAGTCCAACGTCACAGGCATGAACCCGTAACAATTGGCCGCCTTGCCGATCCCGGCAGTCTGTGACACCTCGGTAAAGGCGCCTTTGCCGTCATTTCGATACAGCGCGTTCTGGCCTGGCTGCAGACCCATCGGCCCGCACATCACGGGCATACCCTTCCAACGGCAGTTCGCTCCAGAACCCGGCTCGAAGCGTTTGGCGTCACCGAAGCCTACGTAGTTTGCGATGAACAGGTCGAGGTCGCCGTCGCGGTCATAGTCCCAGAAGGCGCAGCCGCTGTTCCAGCGATTGGCATGCTGAACTCCCGAAGACTGCGAAACATCCTCGAACTTGCCGTTTCCTCGATTTCGGTAGAGAGCATTGGCGCCGTAGTAGGTCACCAGCAGGTCTGTGGTTCCATCGTTGTCGATGTCGCCCACGCAAACGGCTTGGCCCCATCCGGAGCGCCTTAATCCGGCAGATTCCGTCACATCGCTGAAGACGCTATTTCCCAGGTTTCGATACAGGAGATTAGAGGGTTGAGGCCCAGCCGCATCTTCCAGGCGCCGGCCGTTCACCAGGAAGATGTCAGGGAGGCCATCGGCGTCGTAGTCGAAGATCGCCGCTCCCGTTCCGGTGGTCTCAAGGATGTACTTCTGCTGCGTTTCTCCTCCATAGATGACTGGCGTCTTAAGCCCCGCAGCGACTGCGACATCCTCAAAGTAGATTCGCTCCTTGGTAGTCTCCCCCATCAATGCAGCCGCAGCCAGCGCCAGCAGCAACGCCGCCACGACCCGAACCCCTGGCGCAGCTGTGCGCTTCGCAGAAACCGCTTGATCGATGTCCCCGCCACCCGAGCCGGGGCTTGGACTTCGCAGGAGTGCGGCCGCTTGCTGCCTACTTGCTTGTTCTCCGCCGCCTGCTGACAACTGCCTGGCGGAGCCTCTGCCGGAGGTGGCATGAAACAACATCGAACGGAACTGCCAACTGCCGAAAAACGCCGTGGTACGCGAATCTGTCAGCTTCGGCAAGAGGCTTCTCATCGTCAGGGCTGGAGGATGTGGCGAGCCATGCGACTGTCATACTACAGACGCACCGGAGGGGTTGCAATACAAACAACAGCCGGACTGGCTGCGTTTCCAACACGTGTCGTGGTCCTCCAGTCTGGAGGCAGCCGGGGTTTCAAGGCCTCCCAAATCCAGGGGTTTGCAGTGCGCGCGCGGCGCCTCGGCACTTTGGTAGGGCACGTGGGCTGATTCGAACCTGAAGCGACGCGCAGGAGTCGGACGCACTTGCGTGCTTCACTACGAACGTGAGGCGTGCCGCTCTTTGCAAATGCCTGGGGCTGGCGAAGGGCTGGCGAAGCCCAAGCGGCTCCGCGGCAGAGTTTCGCGGACACACTCGCGTGCGTCACTACGAACGGGATAGGGAACAGGCGCAAGAATCAGTAGTCCCTTCGACCCTGGGTCATTGGGGTGTCTGTCATTGGGGCAGGGTCCCGTCAAAGTCGTGAGCCTTCCCTGACGGTCGGGCTTACTGAATAGCCGCATCGACAAAATCAGTAGCCCGCGCGTTAGCAAGGGCTCGACCTCGACTCAAGGACTTACGAGACTTTGACGGGGCCCTGTGGCCTGCGGTACTCAAAAACTTACGAGACTTTGACGGGGCCCTGCGGCAGCGAAACACACTGGGGTGCTTTCCCGGAGAATGCTCAATCCACCTCGTCCGAGTTTCGGATCGCTCCGTCCCCGGAATCTCCCGTTTCGTCACAACGCGATTTCAAGAACGCTTCTCTACACCTAAGCTCGGATTCTGGCTGGGTTGTGTGGTCCGAAACAACGCCGGGAAGAGGACTAGCCAAACATATTTGAAATTTTGATTCCATCGGTCGGCTGTACGATGATCTTGTTATCGAGGCAGGATCAAAGGAGACGACCGATGGAATTGTTCGCAAAGCTGTTTGGCAGCCTGCTGGTGTTT
>VFZK01000420.1 GCA_016871215.1 Acidimicrobiia bacterium
CCAGCGCCACTCCCGCTAGAACCGAGGGAACCGCCAAAAGCACGACGAACGCAACGCGGATGGACTGAAAATAGGCCGCGAGAAGAATGAAAACTGCACCGATGGAAACGAAAAGACCCAAGCGCAGATTCTGCATCATCAGTGTCATCGGTGCAATTTGGCCACGCACCGATACCGTCAGGCCCCGGGGCGGCTCGGGCAACGCACGCAGCACTGAAGACACCTGCGAAGCGGCGCTGCCTAGATCTGCACCTTTGATGTTGGCAGTCACTGTCGTCATTCGCTGCATGTTATGCCGGTGGTATTCGCCAGGGATCGCACCGTAGCTCAAGTCAGCCACGTCGCCAAGCAAAGTCGGCGCTAGGCCGCCGTTCTTGACCGGCATCCGCCTGAGATCTTCCATCGACGAGACCTGAGATTGGGGAATCTCGACTTGTACCTGGTAGGCGATGCCCGACTTCGGGTCTGCCCAGTACACCGGCGTCGTAAAGCGGCTGGACCACGTCGCAGGTCCCAAGGCTCGGCCAACGTCCGAGACGGTCAGCCCCAGCTGCGCCAAGCGCTCACGATCGACTCGTATGTCGACCGAAGGATACTCCAGCAGCTCACCAATCTGGACATCCCGCAGCGATTTGACCTGCTTGAGCTGCCCGGCAATCGTTTCTGCGTATTGACGATTGGCGGCAAGGTTTGGGCTCGCCACCGCGATCTCGACAGGCGTCGGGGCGCCGAAGCTCATCACCTGGCTCACCAGGTCCGCAGCCTCGAACGTCAGGCTTGTGCCAGGAGCGATCTTGGCAATGCGCTGCCTCAGCTGCTCCTGCAGCTCTGCGGCGGAAATCGAGCTATCCGATTTCAACGCGAGCCGCACCACGGCTTCATGCGGGCCACTGGTCCAGAGAAAGATCAGGTTTACCGGATAGGACGACGGCTGAACACCAATGAACGCAAGCGAGCTCTGAAGGCGCTCCCCGGCGAGACTTCGGACTTCTGCCAGCACATCCTGCACAACGTGCTCGGTGCGCTCCACCCGGGTGCCGGTGGGCGCGCGCAAGCGCATCTGCACAAGCCCCGTATCCACTTGGGGGAAGATGTCAGCGCCAAGGCTTCGGCCGAAGACGACGATGACACTCCCAGCCACAACCAAATAACTGGCCGCCATCATCCAACGCCGCCGGATCAGCTGCCTTGAGAGGCCAGCGAAAGAAGCGCGAAAACGGTCGAACCAGCAATCCTCTTCCTTGGGAGGCCGGCCCGTTTTCGGCGTGCGGTTGAGCCAGGTTTCCAGGATCGGAACCAGGGTGCTGGCCAGGAGGTAAGAAGCAGCCATCGAAAACCCGACTGCCAAACCCAAGGGGACGAACATGGCCCGTGCCACCCCTTCCATGAAGAAAGCAGGCGCAAAAACGGAGACAACCGACAGCATCGCCAGCAATCGTGGTGCGATCACTTCGCGGCTCGCCTCGAGCACCGCTCGCGCCGTGCCTTTGCCGCGACCCAGATGGGTGTGAATGCTTTCTACGGCGACGACCGATTCGTCGACCAACACCCCGATAGCCAGCGTCAACCCTCCCAGGGTCATGAGGTTCAACGACTGGCGGGTCGCCCAAAGTGCGACTAGCGCCGAGAGCAGAGCGACCGGGATTGTCGTGACAACCACCAAAGCCGTTCGGGCGCTGCGCAACAGGATGGAGATCGCCAACCCCGTCAGCAACGCGCTGATGAGGCCCTCTCGGAGCAACGCCTGAAGAGCGTTGGCAACGTAAAACGACTGGTCCAGTTCGAACGACACCTTGATGTCTTCTGGAATTGCGCCTTGAAAGGACGCAAGCGCCCCCTTGATTTGCTGCACTACGTCGAGCGTGGATGCGTCAGCACGTTTGGTGGCCGCGATGTACACCGCCCGGCGTCCGTCGACCAGAGCGTAGCTGGTCAGAATGTCGGCGGCATCCTCAGCATAGCCAACATCCCGCAGGTACACACGAGCTCCCGCACCTTGCCGGATTGGCACACCGTTCAGTTCGGCAGCCTCGGCGACGGTTGCGTTGAGAGGGGCGATACGATTTAGGTCGCCGATCCGGACGTTGCCTGAGGGCGACAAGGTGTTCGTCTTGGCAATCGCCTGTACCACTTCATCCGGCGACATTCCATAGGCTCGCAGCTTTTCGGGGTCCACACGCACCACCAGACTGCGGGCCGTGCCGCCGAACGGAGGAGGCGCCGACACACCTGGCAACCGCGAAAACATCGGTCTCACACGGAAAAGAGCAAGGTCGGAGATCTCGTCGACTCCTCGTGTCTCGCTGGAAAACACCAGATAGCCGACCGGCACGCTGCCCGCGTCGAAGCGCGTCACGAACGGCGGCACGGTCCCCGGAGGCATAAACGCGCGGGCACGGTTTACCTGTGCCACAGTCTCGGCCATGGCCTGCGCCATATCCGTGCCCTCATGGAAGTACAGTTTCATGATGGCAGCGCCCTGAATGGATCGCGATTCGACATAGTCGATGCCGCTGACGTAAAGGAAATGATATTCGTAGTAGTTAACCAGGTACCCTTCCATTTGCGAAGGATCCATGCCCCCATAGGGCTGGGCGACGTAGATGACTGGGGTCCCAAGCTCGGGGAAGATGTCGGCTTTCATGCGCCGAATCGCCAAGATGGAGCAGAGTGCAACTCCGACGATCGCCAGGACTACGGTGATCGGGCGGCGCATCGCAGTGTGCAAAAGCCACATGCGGTCGAACCTCTCGGATTAGCGATTTGCCAGCTGAAGGAACGGTGCCAGGTCACCTTCGACGGCGCGCAGGGCCAGAAGTGCCCGCCAAACATTAAGGCGTGCCAGCCCGTTGTCGATTTCCGCTTGGGCCAGGACGCGCTGTGCATCGGCCACGGCAACCAGGCTTGCCAGCCCTGCTCGATAGCGGGCTTGGGCTTGCGCTTCGGCGGCCCGCGCGGCTTCGAGTTGCACGGGCGCCAGTTCGGCAAGCTTCCGCGCGGCTTCCATCGCAGCCAAAGCCTGGTTGCGCTTGACGTCGAGCTGCGTCATCACCAAACGGTACTTGCTTTCCTCAGCGCGGACTCGAGCGGACTCCTCAGCCTGCTGTGCGCGCACCGGTGCGTAGTCGAGAATCGGCAGCTTGACGGTCAGCCCCAGACCCCAGTTGTAGAACGTCGGCGCCAGACCGTTGGCGCCTCCGAGCGTCGTCGCATCTGGCCGGACGCCCGTGCCTCGTGCGTACGTTGTTGCCTGCAGCGAGAAGCGCGGCACCCACAGACGGTCCAGGGTCCTGGCACGCACGCGCGCCTCTTCGACGGCCGCGTTCTGCTCGCGCGCCAGCGGGCTTTCAGAGATCGGCACGCTGCTAGTCAACGCCTCGCCCGGCAGCTCCAACAACCTTCCCTCGATTACCTCAATCCTCCCGTTCGATTCTCCAACCAGGCCGGCCAGAAAGGCCTTGGCCTCCGCGACGGCTCGCTCGCTCCGAATCATCTGGCCTTGAGCTGCCGCCAGCTCGGCCCGCGCGGCGGTGGCGTCGGCTCCAGGACGCAGCTGCGCCTGTGCCAGCGCCTCCACCGTCTTGAAGAGCACGCTACTCCGCTCGACGCTGGCCTTCGCCGCCTTCACTGTTTGCTCAGCCGCCAGGATCGTTAGATAGGAATCAGCCGCTGCCGCTGCAGCCTCGAACTGCGTTCGCACGGCAGACATCTGGGCACGCTTCAGGGAAGTTCGAGCCACCTCCACTCGCGCGTGCCGCAGCCCGAAATCGAACGGTTCCCAATCGACCAGCAGGCCGACGGCGCTGCCAAAAACGCTGGCCGAGGTGTTCTCCAACACCGGTGGACCACTGATCGGAGAAATAACCGGCTGCTGCAGCAGCATTCCATAGATGTTGTTGTGCGTCGCCCGATTGGCCTGGGCCAACGCATCGAAGCGGGGCAGAAAACTGGTTCGAGCGAAACGAATGCTCGCCGCGGCAGCGTCTGCTTGCGCCTGCGATACCTGGACGGCGGGGTAGTTCTGCCGCGCCCGCTCTACAGCTTCGGCCAGGCTTACCGCGGCTTGTGCATAGCCCCTTCCCTGCAACAGCAGCAACAGCAATGACCACCGGGTCAGTCGATTCATAGGCCCTCAGCGAGATCGCTTCCTGAAGTCTCTGGGGTTTCTCGATCATCTCCCCGCTGCGACCGAAGGCAACACCGCCGGCACCGCCGATCGAGAAACGCTTTGGTCAACGAGGAGTCAAGTTCTGCCGGGGACGTTCAGCTTCCGCAATGAGCCAGCGAAGGCGGGTAGGATATCACAGGCGGCCTGCGTCAGTTCCGTCGGCTCACGGCAATTCCAAACGCAATCAACGCGAGCATCATGCTTGATTGGCAAAATGAAAACGAGCCGGAGCCCGAGGAACTCCTGGCGAAAACGGCGGGAAAGTCTGTAATTGCGCTTGGGTGCAATTGGAAGTGCGAGTCAAATTCCGGCATCCGCATTGGGGAGAGAATTTCTGGGATTGACGATTTTGTGCGGGACAAATCAGTCGGAATTCTATAAATAAACATGGGTCACTCTACCGAAA
>VFZK01000421.1 GCA_016871215.1 Acidimicrobiia bacterium
TCCAAACGAATCCGCCGTGGTTCATTCCGCAGTGTCCCCGACTTGATCAAGGCGATGGAGGAGTTTTTACAGGTGTGGAATGAAAAGCCGAAACCCTTTGTTTGGACAGCCACGGTCGAATCCATCGTGGCAAAACTCTCGCGGTGTCGTCAGACTCTTGAGCAAATTCAGCCCGGTTGTACTCAACCCAGAACCAGAAAACCTCAAAACCAACTGTCCATCTAATTCTTGGACATTACACTAGAAGCTGCTAAGCTCGTTCCTCGGCGGCTTTCCTAACGATGGATCTCGAGAAACTGATTCCACTTCATTTTTCCAGGAAGCGCGAAGAGCTTGACGAGGAGTCCCGGCAGCTGTTTGAGACCTTCATCGCCAGGCTGGACGGTGGAGAGATTCGCGCTGCCGAACGCCGCAACGAGCAATGGCAGGTGAATCACTGGGTGAAGCAGGGTATCCTGCTGGGCTTCCGTCTGGGCGAGATTGCCGATTTTTCGATCGATAAGACGTTTCAGTTTCGCGACAAGCACACCTACCCTCTCAAGAATCTGACGACCCTGTCGAACAGCGTCCGGCTTGTGCCGGGCGGTTCTTCCGTGCGGCGAGGAGCCTATCTCGGAAACAACGTTACCTTGATGCCCCCGATGTACATCAACACGGGTGCCTATGTGGACGACGACACGATGGTGGATTCGCACGCTTTAGTAGGTTCTTGCGCCCAGATTGGCAAGCGCGTACACCTCAGTGCCGGCAGCCAGATTGGCGGCGTTCTCGAACCGGTCGGCGCCCTGCCGGTCATTATCGAGGACGACGTGCTGGTGGGCGGTAATTGCGGCATTTACGAAGGGGCGATTGTCGAATCGCGAGCTGTCATCGGCGCGGGAACGATCCTCACGGGCTCGACTCCGATCTACGATCTGGCCAGCGGTAGAATCCTTCGGAAAGCAGCGAACGCTCCGTTGGTCGTTCCTCGCAACGCGGTAGTCGTTCCAGGGACTCGACCGGCTCGGGGTGCTTTCGCCATGGAGCACCACATCCACATCGCTTGCCCCGTGATTGTGAAGTATCGGGATGACTCCACGGCTGCAACCACAGCACTCGAAGAGCTGTTACGGTAGCTACAGCAACGGTGCCCCGGCTGCGAGATTCGGCAGAATATCCTGGCCCGTCGAAACGCGTCCAGCGCGCAGGCGACGGGCGTCTGAGCATGACTGCTTCCCAGATTGAACAGATCGCCGCGGTACTTCATCCGAAGCTGGTGGAGATTCGCCGTGACCTGCATCGGCACCCCGAGCTGAGTAACCGGGAATTTCGCACCTCTGGCATCGTCGCCGAGCATCTCAGGAAGTTCGGCCTCTCGGTTCAGACGGGCGTCGCGCATACTGGAGTTGTCGGATTGCTTGAAGGGGCCCGTCCTGGTCCCACCGTGGCCCTGAGGGTCGACATGGATGCCTTGCCGATTCAAGAGCTCAACGCGGTGCCCTACCGATCGGAATACGACGGAGTGAAGCACGCCTGCGGCCACGACGTGCACACCACCGTAGGATTGGGGGTGGCGGAAACGCTCAGCCAAATGAGAGCGGGGCTGCAAGGCTCGGTCAAGTTCATTTTCCAACCCGCCGAAGAGGGCACTCCTGCCGGGGAGACGGGTGGCGCCTACCTGATGCTCGAGGAGGGAGTGCTGCACGCGCCAGATGTCGACTCGATCCTTGGCTTGCACGTCATGCCAACGCTGGACGTTGGGAAGCTGGGTTACCACTCCGGGCCCGTCTGGGCCAGCAACGACGCCATTGAGGTCGTCATTCGCGGCCGCAAGACCCACGGCGCCTATCCGCACACCGGCGTCGATGCCATTCTGGTAGCGGCCCACGTCTTGCAGGCGTTGCAGACCTTTGCCAACCGCTCCGTCGATGTGCGCGATCCGCTGCTGATCTCTTTCGGGGCGATCCACGGTGGCAACCGGTTCAACGTGATTGCCGACGAAGTCCAATTGCTGGGGATGATGCGGTGCCTCAATCCAGAGCTCCGCCCGACAGCTCCGGCCAAGATCGAAGCGGTGATTCGCGGAATCACCGCTTCGTTTGGCGCAACGCATTCTCTGAAGGTGACGCCCGGGGCGCCTGTCACCATGAACGATCCCAGAATGGTTGAGAAAGCCCTTCCGGTGCTGGAACAGGTGGTTGGCAAGGAAAACGTGCTGTTGCAGAAACCGCAAATGGGTGCCGAGGACTTTGCCTGTTACGCCGAACGAGTGCCAGCATTCTATCTCATTCTGGGTGTGCGCAACGAGAGCCGGGGCATTGTCGAAATGTTACACAGTCCCGAATTCGACGTCGATGAGGGCTGCCTCGCTGTCGGTGTGCGTGCGATGAGCAGTCTGGTCTTGGAATGCCTGAGCTCAGACCGACGTGACCGGGACGCACCGAACTGAGTTCGCCATCCGTCGGCACGCAGGATTGCTCTACTGCTGCCTCGTTCATTGGTTATGCTGGTTTCTCGCTACAGCCGCATTCTTCTGGGCGCCAATATTGCTCTGGCAGCCGGTCTTCTGGTCGCAGTCAGCGTGACGCTGTCATCCGGGCGCGGGAAAAGCCAAGGCAGCGAAGGTCCAGTCTTCGACTTCATTGCTCAGCAGACGGAGACCACGGCAAGCCTCCTGGTGTCCGAGTTAGAAACGGTTCGGCAGCAGACCCAGGCAGCCGCTGAGTTGACGACCCATATCTTCTCCAATCCCGAAAGCTACCGACTGTCTGCACAACCTGGCGAGTATGACTACGAGCCGGACACCGGGCTTTACGCTTCCGCAAGAAACGACGGCACTGCGGTCGTTTACTTGAGTGCGGCGAGCACCCTGAATCCCGATATTCTCCGAGAGATCCGGCTTTCCGAGTATCTCAACCCGGTCTTCAAGTCTGCTGTCGCTCTAAATCCACTCAGCCGCAGCGTCGGGCTGTACACGACCGATGGCCTTGTCCGGAGTCATCCCTGGTTCGACTTGAAAAGCAGAGTTGCCTCCGGGGCACTACAGACTCGCTTTTCAGCGGCAGAGATTTCCTTTTTCTCGAAGGCGATGCCTGGGCGGAATCCGGCAAAAGAAACCGTCTGGGAAGTCGTGAAGAACGGGTCTTCGATCGGAAACATACCGCTTGTTTGCGCCGCGCCGTTTCTGGCTGGCGACGCTTTTCGAGGCGTCGTCGCCACTGAAGTGGATGCGGAACGATTGGCTGAGCGGCTGGCTGCGACTCTCAAGGCCGTGCGAGCTACAGGCTTCTTGCTGGCTGGCGGCGAACGGGTACTGGCCACTATCCGCACCCCAGACGGCAGCGCCAAGCTCAGCGGCTTGCTGCCTGTCGTTCTCAAGAATGAGAGACTGGCCGGATTGGAGGCTCTCCTCCACCGTGAGAGGAACAGCGAGCGGTTTGTTGGCCGGCAGTCGGGCTTCTACGTGGCAATGCAACAGGCTGCAGGCCTGCCCCTGAAGGTCGTGCTCGCCATACCGGAAGCGTTGGTTTCCCAGTTAATCCCGTCTTCGCACGTGCCGGGGAGCAGGCCGTTTTGGTGGCTGATTGCAGCTGGCTTGGCTGGTGCCTTGCTGTTGGTCGATGTCTGGTGGCTTGCGAGAGTACGAGAGCAAGTCGCGGAGTCAGGCAAGAAACTAGGCGATTCCTTGACGGCACTGCCCGATCTGAATCTGCAATCGGTGCTGGTCGCGGGTCGTGAGGGGATGACCCGTGACCAGCACTTGCGCTTCCAGAAAGGGCTGGCCTCGACTCAGAAAGCACTTGAAGCGGGCCGTGGAGCGCTGGGTCCGGAAGAGCTTGTTGCAATCATCGAAACACCAAGCCGTGATGTGAAGTGGTTCGAGCAGCAAGCCGCGGTGGCTGCCGCGTTTAGCGCCAATGATTCCTCCGAAGACAATCTGGGCCGCCTTGCGGAAGCCCTGCGCCGTTCCTTTGGAGCGCGGCGGGTGATCGTTCTGTCCTACACGGAACCGGAATCCAAATTCGTGCCAAGGGAGGCCGAGGGATTGGACGCGGGCGCTGCAAGGAGTTTTGAGCAAAACCGTCCAAAATATCGATCGGTGCGACAGTCTAGTCAGGTTGAACCAGCTGCGTCGTGAGTACAGCGTTGAATTAGCCAAGGCGGTTGAGGCTCCCCTGAACCGGATCCGGACCGAGGTGCAATCCATTTACACCCGCTTGGGCAGGCTGACGCCTTATTACAAACACCATTGCGAGACGATCTTGTTCGAGACCGGGAAGCTGTACGAGATGCTGAAGGAAATCCGTGAAGCTGAAACAGCGATCGACCACGATCCAGCACAACCGGCGGCAGCATCAAAGGCACAACCACTTGGCAGCGACCCGGGAGGGAGTGATTAAGCAACAGCTTCGTGGAGTTTATACATTTCCAGAAAATGTGCCAACTCCGGAGTCCGGCAGGGGTGCAATTGGAAGTGCGAGTCAAATTCCGGCATCCGCATTGGGGAGAGAATTTCTGGGATTGACGATTTTGTGCGGGACAAATCAGTCGGAATTCTATAAATAAACATGGGTCACTCTACCGAAA
>VFZK01000422.1 GCA_016871215.1 Acidimicrobiia bacterium
CCTCCGAGGGCAATGCATCCATCAGTTCGTCGATGGCTGGTTTCAGCAGCCGAACACCATTCCAGGCAATTAGGCCACTGGCGAACAAAGCAGCCCAGTCGTCGGCTGATTCATAGCCTTTGCCTCCCCACAACGCAATGGCGATTCCTATGCCGGCGGCCGCCGAAGTGATGGCGTCACTCCGATGATGCCAGGCGTCGGCTCTCACCGCCGTGCTGGAGGCCCGGTTCCCAATCTGGAATACAAAGCGGAAAAGGCTCTCTTTCAAGATGACGACGGCCAAGAGAAGCCACAGGGTAAACGGCTCAGGCGTGATGTGGGGCCGGAGAATTTCTCTGGCAGCTTGAATCGCAATGCCGAGCGCCGCCGCCAACAAAGTGAGCGAAACGAACGATGCCGCGAGAGGTTCCGCCTTGCCATGGCCATAAGGGTGGTCCGAATCGGGTGGTTGGACCGCAACCGACAGTCCGCGCCAAACCACGAACGAACTAAAAATATCGGTCATGGACTCCACAGCATCGGCAATGAGGGCGTAGGAATTGCCAAGAATTCCGCCAAGGAACTTCGCCGCTGCCAGCGTGCCGTTGACCAGAATGCCCAAAACAGCGGTTCGAAGGGCAGTGCTCTGAATGGCGGTTGGCAAGACGACGGCTCCTATCAAGTGCCGGAGGTACGGACGGCCATTCTCGCGATTCCAATGTTGGAAAGCAAGAACTGGTGCGAGTTCCAACCAGGAACCCGTCCAAGTGTCATGACTCGTTGCACGCGCGTGAAATCCTTGCTGACGTGCGGGCAACTGATGGGGTAGACCAGGCCCTTTGAGTGGCCCGACCCTGCCAGTCTCACATGCCGAAGTCGATCGAGATTCGGTCAGACTTCTATTTTTCGCCCGTTTGGACTAATGTTGCCCTGCGTGCGCTGGACGAGCGAGTTTTAGCTTCGCTCGCAGCGAGGCGGACGTGGGTAAAATCACCCAGGGGAAGCCCCATGGCGACCGGTCGCCCGGCTCTCGCTCGGAGAAACTCGGCGGGAGAATCGCCCCCTGGGTCTCGGCTCAATCTGAGTTTTTTCATCGCTCCGTGCTGCCCAGCTGGTGTTTCAGAGGTCGACCGCTTCAGCACGACTGGCAGTGTTCGGAGATTCTGGACTACATCTGGCAATTCTGAGGTCTGTTCATGTCCACCGAGCTTCTCATCTGGTTTGGCTTCGGCGCGTTCGTCATCCTGATGCTCGTGCTGGACCTTGGAGTGTTTCACCGAAGCGCCCACGCGGTAACCATCCGTGAGGCATTGGTGTGGTGTGTTGTCTGGATCGGCTTGGCGTTGGCTTTCAATGTCGTCATCTACTTCTGGAAGGGGCCTGCCAAGGCGCTGGAGTTTCTCGCTGGGTATCTTGTTGAAGAAGCCCTCAGCGTCGACAACCTTTTTGTTTTCCTCCTGATCTTTTCCTACTTTCGAGTCAACAAGCGCTACCAGCATCGTGTGCTGTTCTGGGGCATTCTCGGCGCCATCGTCATGCGAGCTATTTTCATCGGCATGGGGGTTGCCCTGATTCAGCGTTTTCACTGGATTATCTATGTCTTTGGAGCATTTCTCGTGTTGACTGGAATCAAGATGGCGACGCAAGGCGACAAAGAGCTGCATCCTGAAAGAAATCCGGTGCTCAAGCTCTTTCGCAAGTTGATGCCCGTGACTGACGACTATGTGGAGGGGCGCTTCTTCGTGCGGAGGAACGGTCGATCGATGGCAACGCCATTGTTCGTCGTCTTGTTGTTGGTTGAGTCGACCGACCTCGTGTTTGCAGTGGACTCGATTCCTGCCGTGCTGGCCATCAGCCAGGATCCCTTCATTGTCTACACATCAAACGTTTTCGCGATCATGGGCTTGCGCTCTATTTTCTTTGCATTGGCTGGGATCATTCAGTTGTTCCACTACCTTCAGTACGGGCTGTCGATTATTCTGATCTTCGTCGGCATGAAGATGGTGTTGTCCAACGTCTATAAGATGCCGGTCGGAATCGCACTGGGAGTGGTGGCTGGGATCCTGGCAATTTCGGTTTTGGCCTCGGTGTTGTGGCCTCCGAAGGGGGTGGTAGCATTACCCGTCGAGGTCGACCCGCTCGGCGGAAACGAACCTGAGACCTGAGCGCAGGGCGATCCGCCGATCGGCGGCTTTGTTCGCCTGGAATGCCGGCTGGAGTGGCACGACGAAGAAGCGCTGGTCCTTGCTCATCGCGTGAAACGAATAACTCGTACCCGATGGGACTCGCTGTCGCCCACGTAGATCGTGCCGTCACTGGCCGCGAATACGCCGTGTGGCCGAGACATCCTGCAGAACTTTGGATCGCCGTCTGGGCCATCGCCTCGCTCGCCAGTGCCGGCGACCAGATCCATCGTCTGTCTGCCGACATCGATCATTCGGATGCTGTGGCTCTCGGTGTCTGACAGGAAGACGTTGCCATCCGGCCCTACACTGAGACCTTTAGGCCCGGAGAGCGTTGCGAGCTTGGCCGGGCCTCCGTTGCCCGAAAACCCTGGTGCGCCCGTTCCCGCAACATGGTGTACGGTGCCTCGTTTCAGATCCAGCTTGTAAACAGCGTTACCTTCACGAAGCGCCAGCCAGAGATTTCCTTGCCGGTCGAAGTCCAGCGCCCGCGGACCGTTGAAGGGGGCGCCGGCGATCTTCCCGCCATCCGGCGTGAGCCCCGGCTCGCCAGTGCCGGCGAAAGTGCTGATGATGCCTGTTTTCAGGACGACACGGCGCACCCGGTGATTCCGGATGTCGCAGATGTAAAGGTGCCCTAGACCATCCAGTTGGATGCTGTGCGGTTCGTTCATCGCCGCCCGGACGGCCGGGCCTCCGTCGCCTGAAAAACCGGGCTTTCCTGTCCCAGCCAAGGTGCGAATGACTTTCGTTCGGGCATCGACAAACCGGACGACGTGGTTCAGCCGTTCGACGATGTAGAGATGACCCTGCCGGTCGAAGCGCACTTCATAAGGTTCGTTCAGCGTCGCTCTGTCAGCTCTGTGGCCATCTCCCGAGTAGCCTGGCTTTCCGCTTCCAGCGACCGTCGAGATCACTCCATCGCGAGACACTTTGCGGACGACATGGTTTCCCGTGTCGCAGAAGTACAAAGCGCTGTCGGGCCCGACAACGACCCCGAACGGGTTATTCACCAGCGCTCGCGTCGCCGCTGCACCGTCACCTGAATAGCCGGGCTGGCCCGTACCGGCCAACGTGACGGTCAAGGATCGTTGCGCCGCGGGAAGCTGCCACCAAGAAGACAGGCCCCCGACCAACGCCAACAACGACAAAGTCCAGAACACCCTCAGAACGACGTTTAGCATATCCGCCTTTCGTCACTGCTGCTCTACCGAATACCCCCTCTTTCTGAGCAGCTCGACAACGCCGTCACGCCCGACCAAATGCGCGGCGCCAACAACGACGAACGTGCTGCCCTCGCCTCGAAGATGACTCTCGAGTGCCGCCAGCCAGTTCCGATTCCGGTCAGTGACGATCTTCGCATAAACCTCCGGATACTCTTTGAAGCTTTCAAGCAGGAGGGATTCCAGCTCCTTCTCGCGTCCGGCCGCCCAGGCGCGAACGACTTGCTCGATCTCCTTCTCGAACTGGTCCAACTCGTTGAGCGTCTGCAGCAGCGCTTCCTCCTGCGTCTTGGCAGGCAGGCTGTCGAGCAGGCTGATCTGGAAGTCCGCGGTTTCGAGCCCGACAACCGGCTTCTTGGCATTGATTGCCTTCCCGAAAAAGTATCGGTCTACTCCATTCTCTGGGTTGTAGCCCAGCTGTTGCATCTTCATAGCTGCCAACGCCAGTGACAGAAACCAGGGTTTCATCCGACCAAGTGCTCCGATGTCCAGCTGCAAGGCTTCCACCTTCTGCTGTACTTGCCGGTAGGTTTCTGGCGAAAGCACCTGGCCCAACCTTTTTCCTTCAGGCAGCAAGCCCTTGGCCAAGATCGCCTGCTGGGCATCCGGTGAATTCAGACCGTCAAGATTCACCTCCAGCACCAGTCTGGCAGAACTGCGAAAAGCTTCCTCGATCGCATCGCTCAGCGGAAAGACATCCGGTTTCATCATGTGGATCGAGCCAAGCAAGTACAGAGTGCTTTTGTTGGTCGTGATTCGCCAGAGGGAATTCTTGGCGGGAGCCCTCTGAACCGTCTGAGCGATCGCCTCCAGGCCACAGACAAGGAACAGCAAGAGCAGCCAGCTGATGCGACAGGATAGCCTTGCGGTTACGCGCATGAGTTCTCCTTTGCATTCGGATGCGCGGCTGTGCATCCGGCGAATCGCTGACCTTGACTTCGTCGCAGAGGACCAGCCAGATGGAGAATGTACCGCCCGCCTGCAAACTTACGATCTTGCTTGGAACTCGGCGGAAGAAGGATACCAGCTTGCTTCCCGCGCTGGAAGCCCATGCTACAAAGCCTGAGCAACCTGCCAGCCCTGCGCAAGCTTCCGGCTGGCTCTCGGAGGGCGCGGCGCCCTGGGTCAGCAACTGCCAGTGAGACCGTCGATTCCGATAGCGCTCTGATTCTGCCGGCCAG
>VFZK01000423.1 GCA_016871215.1 Acidimicrobiia bacterium
AGCTGTTCGAGCAACCGGACTTCTTCAGGGGTCAGGACTAACTTGGGTCGAGTCGATTGTCTAGCCATGCCTCTAGCATAGCAGAGAATTGATTATATAGATACTATTCAATGAAACGATATACTAGTTAGTATCAGTGGGACTGAGCCACGGCTGCCCTCATTAGCATCCACTCACTTTAGAAACCGCAATCCGGGTCGCCAATGTCAACTCGCGGGTGACCTGATTTTTGGGAGGAATCACGACGATGGTCAATGACAAGCAGATTCGCGATCTACAGAGACTCGGAATCATGCCAACGGGATTGGTCGAGTACAGCACCGCCACTCTTTCCGATGGCCTGCAAAAAATCGGGATCAAGAATCGTGTTCTGGAGCCGGCCATCCGGCCACTGCTGCCGTTTACGAAAATGGCCGGCACGGCGGTCACCGTCAAACTGGCGTCATCGCCAGTGCCGGCCAGCTATTCCAGGCTGATTGGCGAGGCCTTCGAGGCGAGTCGGGCCGTGGCTTCTCCCATCCTCGTTCTCGAATACCCCCAGGATCTGATGGGAGCAACCGTGGTCGGCTCGGGAGGAGCGCACGTCATGCGCAACCAGTACGGGTTTGCCGGTTGCGTCGTCGAAGGCGCGCTGCGGGACACTGACGACCTGAAGAGGATGAACTTTCAAGTCTTCTCGCGTTCGATTCATCCGGAGTATGTGTTTGGCATCATGAAAGGCGTGTCCGTCAATCAGCCAGTGATCGTGGGAGGTGTTCAAATCGCCGCGGGAGACATCATCGTTGGCGATAACGACGGAGTGGTCGCGATTCCTCCCAGTGAACTCGCCGGCGTACTGCAGGCAGCCAACGAAGTCTTGAAGCAGGAAGCACAGATCTTGAGCGCAATTGACCAAGGTACACCGTATCTGGAAGTTCTTCGGAAGTACCAACCCGAAGCGTTCCAGGGCGAAGAAGCGGGATGAGAGAGGCGCGGGACAGGTCTCACGCCAATCGGTGCACGACAGTGCGCAGACTCTCACCTTCAAGGTAGACAAGCCGCAATCCGGGTGGCAGCGAAGAGAACTTATCGCACCACGCCGTTTCGCCGAACTGAAACGAAACCGCCGGCACGGAAGCGAAGTGGAGATGACCCAGCGTTAGATGGGATTCGAAGTGAACGTGCCCGTAGAACACGCTTCGAACCCAGGGAGCGCGGCGCAAAACCTCGATGAAGGGCGTTGCGTCCTTGAGCCTGAGCTCATCGAGCCAGGGAACACCGAGCGGCAGCGGATGGTGGTGCAGGAAGACGACAGTGGGCTGGTGCGCCTGCCGCTGCAAGGTCCTCTCGAGCCAGAGCAATTGAGCCGCGTCAATTCTGCCGCTCACCTGCGGCGGATCCGAGGAATCGAGCACGACCATGTGCCATCCGCCAACTTCGAAGTCGTACGCGTACGACGCGTCGCTTGCCGGGGTTTCATTCAACACAAACCGGCGAAGCGACGAACGATGGTCGTGGTTGCCGACGGCGAAATAGACAGGCACCTTCAATCCTGCAATCTCTTCGTTGAAGAGCCGGTAGGCCGCTTCGCTCTCTTCGGCGACCGCGTCTCCAGTATGAATGCAGAACTCTGGCTGCGGGTCGAGGGAGTTGATCCAGTGAACAGCCGCTCTCAGGTTTCTGGCGGGATTGGTGCCGTGGAACTCTCGGGCAGGATCGCCAAAAATGTGTGCGTCTGACATCTGTACGAAGTAGAATGGCGCGTCCTTCATGGGTTTGCTTCCCTCACTGATCGATCTCTAGGTCGATAGCGCTTACTGCGCTATCGAAACGTCTTTGGGGCATGATGCCCCTGAGGTTCGGCAAGATGCCCATGCCACGCGGCACGGGCTTCCACACTGTGTTAGCCGCACAAGCGTGTGGCACTGCAAACGATAACGAAGGCATTGGCTTGATACGAGGAGACATCATGACGGGTCCATTAGATCCCGGACAACTTCTCAAACGCAAGTTGCGGGATGGGCAGACGACCTTTGGCCTTTGGGTGACTCTGGAGTCACCCTCGATCACCGAGATTGCTACCCATCTTGGCTTGGATTGGGTTTGCATTGACGCTGAGCACGGCCACCTCGATTTCAAGGAAGTGGTCGAGCACCTGCGTGCTGCCGAACGCAGCTCGATTGCGGCGCTCGTGCGAGTTCAGGAAATCGAGCAGGGGCTGATCAAGCGCGTACTGGATTTGGGAGCCCATGGAATTTTGGTGCCTCAGATTCGCAATGCCGAAGAGGTCGAGCAAGCAGTCCGCTTCGCAAAATACCCTCCGCGTGGAATTCGGGGAATCGGCGGCGAGCGTTCAACGTTGTGGGGCAAAGCTCTCAGCAGCGCCCGAACCGCGAACGAGAATACGCTGGTGATTCCATTGCTTGAAACGGTCGATGCCGCCCGGAACCTGGAGTCCATCATGGACGTCCCCGATGTGGACGCATTCTTCCTCGGACCCGCCGATTTTTCTGCCTCAGCAGGCTTCCCTGGCGAGTGGGAGGGGCCGGGCGTGGCGAAAGAACTCCTTCGCATCAAGGATTGCCTGGCAGCGCGACAACGTCCGTGCGGCGTGATGGCCGTCGATGCGGTCAATGGGCAACTCCGAATACAGCAGGGATTTCGAATGATTGGACTCGGTTCCGAATGCAGCCTGCTGATTCGCACTGTAACCGAAATGATGGCGGCACTGGGGCATCCGATCGATTCGGCCGCGTGGGCTCGCTGAGAGCCGAACGCGCCAGGTTCCACCGTCGAAAACGCGCCGAGTCCGTTCCGCCGAGATGGAACCGGGCGTGGGACTGCTGTCCTCGAACAAGCTGTGTGTTCGGCGAGGCTGCATTCTGCGTTTCCTCGCAGCGGCCCTCGCGCCGGAGCGCACCGAGAACGGGAAGCCCATTCAGCCGCACTGAAGTGTGAAGGAGACCAGGATATTTGCCGTCGTTCTTCATTCGACGACTGCTCGTTAGGAAAAGGAGAATCCGATGAATCATTTCCGTGTGGCGTGCTTGTCCCTCTTGATCATCGCGTCCGCGATGGGATGTTCCACCGGGAACCGGGGCTCCAAAGGGGCCCTCCTTGAGCAGACCGATGTCTTCGTCGCCGGCCAGGACGGCGTTGCGCAATACCGAATCCCGGTTCTGGTTACTTCCAACAAGGGTACGTTGCTCGCTTTCTGCGACGCGCGCGTCAAAAGGAGCGGCGACCCGCCCAACGACATCGATCTGGTGATGAAGCGCAGTACCGATGGAGGCAGAACCTGGGGGCCACTGAAGACGCTGGTAGACAATGGAGAGGAAGCCATCGCCGATTCCTGTGGCCTGGTCGACCGGCAAACCGGGACGATCTGGGTTTTCAGTGTCTACGCACCTGTGGGAGTAGGAAGCTCGAACGCAGCCGTTGGCCTGACGGGAGCGACGTTTTTCTACAAGGCCATCAAAAGCGATGACGATGGCGAAACGTGGTCCCAACCCATAGACATCACGCCGATGGTTAAGAAGCCGGAGTGGAGCGCCGGCTCGACGGGCGTGGGCAAGGGCATTCAGATGCGTAACGGGAGGTTGGTCGTCCCACGCTATCACGCGGACTACCATCGGCCAGGATCGACGGGAACGGAGGAGACGACGTACTCCTCTTCTTACGTCAGCTACAGCGACGACCACGGACAGACCTGGAAGATGGGCGCCGACGCGGAGTCGCAGGGAACAACCAACGAGTGCCAGGTTGCCGAGATGGCCGATGGCTCCCTTCTGCTCAACATGCGGGGAACGCGAGGCAACAACCGGAAGACCGCTCGCAGCCGCGACGGCGGGATCACTTGGACGGACGCCGTCGAAGACCTCCAGTTGATTGAACCGCGCTGCCAGGGCAGCCTTGAGAGCTATACGAATGCGATCGATCACGACAAGAACCGCCTGCTGTTTGCAAACCCTGCCAGCCTGAAGCGCCAGAACATGACGGTCCGGCTCAGTTATGACGATGGCCGCACCTGGCCCGTTGCCAAGCAGATTCACGCCGGGCCTGCAGCCTATTCCTGCCTGACGGTGCTGGCCGACATGACTGCAGCTTGTCTGTACGAACGGGGCGATAAGAGCGCCTACGAAAAAATTACTTACGCGCGATTTAACGTGGAGTGGCTGACGGGTGGGAAGGATGCGATCGCAAAGAAGCAGCCGTCACAATGAAAGCGGCGTCTTTCAATTCGACAACTCACATTGAGGAGCCGTAGCGCAGATCCCGCGCTTTCCGCGGGTCTGCGGCAGTAAAACTCGCAGTTCGCAAGGGCCGAAGTTCTGGACTCGAACCCGCCGGAACCTCACCGGCTGGAGCCGTCTCACCAGTCACATCGCCAAAAAAACCTCAGGCTCTGCCAGCTCCCGGCCTTTCAAGCCGCAGACCGTTGGAAAGCACGGTCTGCGCTTCCATGAGAAGGCCGTTGGTTGTCAACCCCAAAGTTAGGTTCGCATAAAATGTCCCCTTCATCGTAGCGGCGCATTGCAGCGGAGCGAGGAACAAGTCAAGCTTTCAGCGAGTCGCC
>VFZK01000424.1 GCA_016871215.1 Acidimicrobiia bacterium
TCCTGAGCGTCACGCTTTTCGAGAAAACCCCGATTCTACGGGCTTTCTCAGCCACCGACCCCAAACAAGAAAAAGGCAGTTCCTGTAACCAGTTGCATCTATTCAACTAACGTTGGGACAGTAGTGGAGTGACCCATAGAATAAACACGTTTCGGCCACTCTCGCAGTCTGACTTTTCGGCAGATCCAGCGAACTCTTCACACTGAGACATGAGAAGTTGCTGAAGTGTTTCGCGCGGGTCGGGCCACCGGCGGCGTTCCGGCCGGGGCTGGGTTCTATCGCCGGGAATCGGGATACAAGACCGCCACAGCAGAAGATCGACGCTCTTGCTTTGATCGGTCGCTGGGCCGGGTGGAGGCGCTCATGCATCTTGCAGAAATCCAAAGGCTTTATGACTACAATCGCTGGGCCAACGAGCGTGTTCTGGAGTCGCTGCAGCCGCTCGGGCAGGATCTATTCACGAGCAACAAGCAAGCCAGCCATGGTTCCATTCGAGGTGTTGTTGCCCACATTGCTGCTGCAGAGTGGATCTGGCTGGAGCGGTGGAAGGGATCGTCGCCCCCGAGCCTGTTGTCAGAGTCGGAGTTTGAGACAGTCGAGATCGCCAGCCGGCGCCTCCGCAAGATCGACGGCGAGCTGATCGAGTTCACGAACCGGCTGACTCAGGCCGAAGTGGATGCCAGCCGCGAGTACCGAACCACCGAGGGACAGCGCTATTCCAACCTTTTGAGCGACATGCTCGTTCACGTGGTGAACCACTCCAGCTACCACCGAGGGCAGGTTAGCACTCTGCTTCGGCAGGCGGGCGCGGTTCCCAAGTCGACGGACCTCATTTTGTTCATCCGCCTTCAAGGCAAGTGATGTGTCGCGGGTGATCGTCTGCTCCTGGCTCGTTGGGCTGCGAGCATCCGGCGCGCGTTTACCGTCTCGGGGAGTGGACCGGAAGCATGGTGTCACGATTCGTAAAGCCAGAAGATCGGGCCAGAGTGGAGGACGTGCGATTCCAACTGGCTTCGCGGTCCCTTGCAGGGAAGGTGGTGTTGGTTCCTGGAGGGACAGGCGGACTCGGGTCGTGCCTGGTGGCTCTGCTGCTCGCCGAAAGGGCCGTGCCGGTGGCTGGCTACCGGTCGAACCGGGAGCGCGCTGAGCGGATCAAAAGCCTGCTGGAATCGAAACTGGGTGGCACGGTACACCTGGTGGAAGGAGATTTGCGAGAAGAGCACGTTCGGCGTCACTACTTGGCGGAAGCGGCCAGGCACACCGGCTCCATTGATGGCATGGCTTGCTTTGTAGGAGATCCGGCCCGGGTGCCTTCCGACAGCCTGACGGCTGATGACCTTGCTCGTTCCTGCGCGACCAACTTCATTGCACCCGTGCTGTTGGCAAAGGCTGTGGGAGAGCAGATGATTGCGCGCAAAGTGTCTGGCAGCCTGGTGCTCTTGTCGTCCATGCAGGGAGTCGCCGCTTTTGAAAACAGCCTGAACTATGCTGCTCCCAAGGCAGCGCTGATCCATGCGAACCGAGTTTTAGCCAAAGAGTGGAGCGGGCAGTCGGTTCAGGTGAACGTTGTTGCTCCCGGGGCGACGGTTGCCGGTATGGCAGCCAGTTCCGTGAGCTCCGGAAAGTACGACCGATACATCGAGCAAGGGGCGGTTAGCCGCTTTGGCCAGCCTGAAGACATCGCTCGAGCCGTGCGGTTCCTTCTGGAACCCGACTGCTATATCACGGGACAAGTACTGCTGGTGGACGGCGGAATGGGCCTGCGGGCCTGAACTGGGCAGAGGGCAGAAGCGGTTACTTTCTATCTGCGGGGGCTGGTACCTGGCGGTCGGGGCTGGTCATGATCTTCACGTCGCCGGGCTTCACCATCCCGAGTTCCTCGCGGGCGATTTTCTCGATCGTTTTCGGATCGGACTTGAGAGCCTTGATCTCGTGCAACAAATGGCTGTTCTCTCGGCGCAACCGGTCGGCTTTGGCTCTAAGCTCGCGATTCACGGTCTCGCGTCTCCGCAATTCCAAATAGCCGTTGTTTCCGATGATGGCGTAGATCAGAGCCAGCGAACTCACGGCGCCGACCATTAGTAAGGACAATCTCCGAAAAAACCGCGGTGGCTTGTGGGCTGACATTGCCTACGCTCCTGTCCCGAGGACGAGGTTCCGGGCGCTCGTCGTCAATCGATTCAGTTTCTCGACCGTGCCAGCCTCAATGTAGCAACGCGCCACCGGCTCGGTTCCTGAAAGCCTGAGCAGTATCCAGCATCCGTCTTCGAGCATTAGCTTGAGGCCGTTCGTGCGATTCAATCCGACCACCAATACCCCACCCACGGTGGTTGGCGGATTCTCGAGCTTTGCTTTCACACGCTCTTTGAGCTCTGGCGTCAGATGCAGGTTAAGCCGGACGGTCCGGAAAGTGCCGACTTTGGTTTCGAGTTCGACCAGCTGCTGCTGCAGACATTTACCTCGCAGCGCGACCATTTCGGCGGCCAGCAGGCAAGCCAGGATGCCGTCCTTCTCCGGGACATGTCCCTTGATAGTCAGTCCGGCGGATTCTTCGCCGCCAATGACAATGCGATCCGCCTTGATCAGCTCGCCGATGTACTTGAATCCGACGGGAGTCTCGTACAGTTCGCGTTGGTGGTGCCTGGCCACAGCGTCTAGGAAATGCGATGTGGCCACACTGCGGGCGGCTCCACCGCCCCAGCCCCGAGTTTCGACCAGGTAGTTCAACAGCAGTGGAATGATCTGATTGGGTGCGATGAACGCGCCCCCTTCGTCGAGGATGCCGAACCGGTCCGCATCCCCATCTGTGGCAAGACCCAGGCCGGAGCAGTGGCGATTCATGTCGAACCGCAAGTCTGCCAGGTACTCCTCGGCCGGTTCCGGCGGATGCCCTCCAAACAGCACGTCACGGAAATTGTGAATGGTGCTGACAGCCACGCCGGCCTCGGCCAGGATCTTGTCGAGATACCCACGCCCCGTGCCATACAGCGGATCGTAACTGACTCTGAGCCCTGATTTCCGAAGTGCACCGAGATCGATTTTCGACGACAGCGCTCTCAGGTACTCTGTGGCTGGGTCGATCGTCTCGATAAGCTCAGGTTGAGCAACCCATTCGTTCCAAACTTTTGGACCTCCTTGCAGTTGCCGGACGTTTTCTTCGATTTGCCGTGTGACTTCAGGCAAAGCTGGAGCGCCGTCGCTGCTGGAGAACTTCAGGCCACAGTATTCCCCCGGATTGTGGCTGGCCGTGAGATTGATTCCTCCATCCAGCTGCCGCCGCACGATTTCGAACGCGATCGCCGGCGTTGGCACCGGAGTCTGGCAGTAGTAGACGCGAATCCCCCTCGAGGACAGAAACTCCGCACATTCCCATGCGAACTTATCCGCCTGAAAGCGCGTATCCGCTCCCACGATGACGCGCGGGTGAGGATTTGATTTCTTGAGGAGCTCGACAATGCCGGCCGCAGCGAGGCGCACGTTCTCGAACGTGAAATCGGCGGCGATCACCGCCCGCCAGCCCGAGGTTCCAAACTTGATCTCGGCCATTCGTAATCCTGAGAATCCTCCGAAACCTTTGTCCAGAGCGGATTTCAGAGGAGGTGCCGCAGTTCAGGCAGCGGTAGTGTAGATTAAAAACTTGGCGATGCAAACAGTTTTGTCGCGTTTCGCCGGTGAACACAATTCCTGCTGCGGCGAGGAGCAGATTCCTATCAAAGTCGTGAGCTCTCTCCTGCGGTCGTGCTACTGAACAGCCAGCGCCAGGCAGTGCATGCACCGAAGCCGCACGCAGGGAGTTTGGGGGCGGGTTCGAGCCTGTCGCAGGAATGCCGGACTGGGTTCGCATCAGCAGTTCACGTGGCAGAAGCATTCGTGTGCTAGGATAGTGAAGCGACGGAGTGCCTGAAAGGCCACTGTCTTGGGAGAGACGCTGGATGGACTTTCGGGGCTTCTGAGAAGCGCCCTCCAATCATGAATTCCCACAAGCCCTCCCGTTCTGCCACGAAAGGGCAGCGTCTGGCTGCTCAGAAGAAAAAACGCCTTTCGACGGATGTTCTTTTTCGTGCCTTGTCTGAAAAGGCACCGGGGGGAATCATCCTGGCGCGTGAAGGCCGGACACTGTATGCCAATCGGGCTTACCTCCAGTTGTTTGGTCATGCCGATGGGTCGCTTGTCGTGGGACAACCGCTGCTGAACCAGATCGCTCCCGAATGCCGGGAGGAAGTCGCCGCGCAGGTACGGCGTCGTGAAGCGGGCAGCCATACTCCCAGTAGCTACGAAACGGTGGGGTTGAGACAGAATGGCTCGACGTTCCCTTTCCGAGTCGATGTGGTTCGCATCCAGCTTGAGGACGGCCCGGCGAATTTGGCGTTCTTCACTGACATTAGGAGACCTAAATAAAAGTGCTGAACAAATGACCGTCGGTCGCGCGATAAATGCTGGGGAATTGTGGAGTAAAGGTAACCCAGCGTATGAAGGAAGCGATTTGGAAAGGCGGGAAAAAAGCTCGAA
>VFZK01000425.1 GCA_016871215.1 Acidimicrobiia bacterium
GGCGAAGGCACGACGATAGTGGCCACGGATCCATTCCTGGGCTTTGCCGAGCGGGGCCCCAGAGCAGAAGTCCCGGGTGTCCGCGGTCAGAATGAAGGTGCGTCCGCGCATGCGGTTGGTCGTGGATTCAACATGTCCCGCATCCTGGTATTCTGCCAGCACCACCCAGAGGCAGAGAGCGCCTGCGGCAGCCTGGACCGCCACCTTGCTGCGACCCGGAATTCTTACTCTACGCATGAAGTTTCTCCTGATTGCGACCAGGCTTCAGAGTTCGCTCTCCCCTTTCTCTGTCTTACGAACTTTTCACCGGCGGTCGTTGAACGATTACGGTCAGTTACCTGTAGAATCTGATCTCAACTCTATCCAAAACCGGATATCTGTCTCCGTTGTCACTGCTGAAGACGGCGCGGTACTGCAGACACCGGTCCGCGGGGGCCAGCCTGAAGTCATGTCGCTCAAGTTCTGTCCAGGGTGCGGCCTCGAGGGCCGAGGCGTCCGCGGCGGATCGCACCAAGAAAGTCAGCTTTGAACCGCCTGGGGTTGTAGCCTTGGCCCAGAGCTCTCCGCCTGCTCGCGATCTCTCCCATTCATAGCGGGAAGAGACATAGGTCTGGCGGTAACTTCGGTCATACTGGTGACCGACGTCGGCTCTATGCATGTAATGCGGCCCCCTGGTCGGAAGCAGCTGGACTCTGGGAGCTTTGAAACGGTTCCCGTCGTTATAGTAGACCCGGGAATCGGTCCGGTGATTGCCGTCCAGCGAATGCGCGGAAATGGCAAGGTCGATCAACCCGTCTCCGTCGAAATCGGCCGATTGTGTTCCGTGGCCGGAGTCAATCAGCATGATGGTTTTCTGTTCATCCGAGTAGCCGTTGGAACCTCCCCAATAGAGGAGGTCTTGCACACCTTCCCGAATGTCAGACCACTTGTAAGTGGGGATATTGATGTCCAGATAACCGTCGCCATCATAATCCGCAACGCTGACGCCGACGCCAAAGGAGCTCCTGAGTCGCTGGGAGTTCGATTGTCGGAAACCGGCCTCACTGCCCCAGAATATGTAAGAGCCGAAATCGTAGTGCAGAGTGCCGGGAAGGGTCATGGTCGTTATCACCAGGTCGAGCCAGCCATCTTTGTTGAGATCGGCGGCGGCGATATCGCCGGGACTGGGAAGAGCCATCGAAAACTCCCGCTTCTTTGAGAACCCTCCCGGAGCCCCCCAGAAGATGGAGACACGATGGTCCATGTACCGAGCCACAGCAATGTCCAGCCAACCGTCCCTATTGAGGTCGGCGAGAATATGTGTGCCGGACGTCCCGTCTACGGGCAGAACCGAACGCCGGGCGGCGGCGAACCCATTCTCGCCGCCGTACCAGATTGCCATTCGCCGCGGCTCGCCCTCCGAGTTCACTTGGTTGCAGCCGCCCACCAGATCCAAGTACCCGTCACGGTCGAGATCTGCGATGCTGCCGGTATACGCTCCATACTCGGAAACAATGGTGCGGCGTTCGTCCACAAAACCATCGCTGCCACCCCAGAGGATATTGAACCCCACTTCCGAGTGCTGTTCGACGACGTTGTGCACGAGGGAGGTAAGAATGAGGTCCGGGTAACCGTCATCATTGAGGTCGGCAGCGTTGGAGCTGTAACCGGCACGGATATGGTACCTGCTCACGTTGTCCGGGGAGAAACCCCGTTTCATTCCCCAGTAGACGTCAACTGGAATGCCCTCCTTGATCTGGCCAGAGATGTTGTTGAGGAAGACCAGTTGGCGTCCACTCCCGAAACCGGTCGGTGCCACTACAATCTCTTTCACTGCGGAGGTCGGAATGAGGGCGTCGCCGATTTTGAAGCCTCCCTTGCCGTCGCCCCAGAAAACGCGGGAATCAGCCTCGTAGGTTTCCTCGGTCTGAAATATGCCGACCACGATGTCCTGGTTGCCGTCGCCGTCCAGGTCGGCGGTGGCCAATGCCGACGCATAGCCGACCGGCAGCCGCACGGCGCTCCCTTCATGGAAGCTGCCTTTCGGTCTGCCGCGGAGAATAGTGACGCTGTTTTCCTTTGCACCGGAGTCCGCGACGGCTACGTCCAGCTGGCCGTCGCCATCAAAGTCGGCAAGGGTAAAGGCTGTCGCGCCACGGGTTTGATTCTTGACGGCGGGGGAAAACCCACGAGTGCCTTCAGACATGAGGCCCAGGAGGCCGCTGTAGCGATAGCGTTCTTCTCCGGTTGTGGGGTCGCGACCGATGACTTCTCTAACTACTCCGTTGATGACGAAGTCCAGGCGTCCATCCCTGTTCAGATCCCCCAGCTGCATCCGGCCCACACTCTCCGTGTGCAAGGGGATATGCACAGGGGGTGGCAGGCCCTTCCCTCTTCGAATTCCATCATTCCAGTAGACCCGCAAGGTGGAGGTAGGTCTGTCGGCTGGGTTTTCCAGGACCACGATCTCCGGTCTTCCATCGCTATCCATGTCTCGGACGGCCAAATCGGCCGCCCTGCCGAGCGAGACGTCCTGGTATTCCTCCTGACGGAATCCCTCATTACTCCCCCAATGGACACGCGCGAAACACCCTGGTCCTTCCTCGGGCGCCCAGCGGCTGCCGTTCAGAATCACCAAGTCCGGCCATCCGTCTCCGTCCAGGTCCCCGCTGTCCACTGCCATTGCCTCAATGGTGATCAGGCCTGTCATGCGCGCACCCGACCAACCGTCCTTTCCTCCCCAGAACACCTCGGCATACCGGCGCGCCTTGGGACTGACCCAGTTGTTGTTGGGTAACAAGACAAGATCCGGAAAGCCGTCCTTGTCGAGATCGGCTGCCACCGCGCGGCTCGTTCCAAAAACCGGCAGATCAGAGGCTCTTCCAGTGGCGCGGCCGACACCCAAGGTGTACACCGTGGGTTTCGGACCCGTAACGAAATCGTGCGAGGAATTGAAAACCAAGTCTTGAAAACCGTCTCCGTTCAGATCGAACCGATGAATCGTCTTGATCTGGCCTTTGCGAGTAACGTAGAGGTTCTGTCCCGCAGCATCGAAGACTCCATCCCTGAAATCCTCAAAGCTTTCCTCCACCCATACATCGATGGGATCTGCGCACGAGATCAGCAGTATCCACGCTGAAAACCAAGTGACGAACCGAAGTCTTTTCACTACGGCGACCTCCTTACGGCCACCAGTCCACGCCAGGCAGGCTTTCCGCAGATCCTCAGTAAATCCCTGCGCGTCGAAGCGCCGGACATCTGTCAAAGACTCATCGACGCCCGTCTTTTTTGGACACCACGAATTCCTGTGCGATCACCGCCTGCCGCGGCTGGCCCCAGGGATCGGGCACGTCCCACTGGGTGTAGACGTAGATGAACCGATCAGGGCCGGTGGCAAGAAAGCAGCCGTTGCCGCAAGAGTTCTCGTTCCGCTGGTGCCGCCACCCCTTCACCAGCGTCATGTCGTTGCCCCACAAGTCCCCCTTGCCGTCGGCACAGAAGGTGAGAAACACCCCCGGCCGGTTATAGGAGAATACGGCGATTCCATTCCCCAGCATCAACCCCAGGGGATTGACACCCGGCACCCGGATGGCCTTGGGCTCGGACCAGCTCTTACCCTGGTCGCTCGACTTCCGGATGACCAGGGGGCCGCCGCCGGACGAATACATCCCCCCATGCCGAAAGGCGGCAACCCAGTTGCCGTTGGGGAATTCCAGCACGTGAGCCCGAAGGGTAGCCTTTCCCGGCAGCCAAAAGGGCAGGAAAGTGCAGGGAGGGATGGCCCCCTGGAATTTCCAGGTGCGTCCCCGGTCATAGCTGCGCATGATAGGGTGGGACACCTGATCCAGAGTCCCGTCCGGGCGGAGTTCCGATAGCATCGGCACGCCCCTCAAGAAGGTGGTCATTAGCGAGCCGTCTTTGAGGATGTGGTTTTCGGAAAGCCAGTGCATGGTCAACGGTGCAAGTGAAGTGCTCCCAAAAAACGGGTCTTTCTCTTTGACCAGGATGTCGGGGTCCAGGTACGCCCTCTCCTCCGTCCACTGTTCCTGGCCCGGCTTGCGAGTAAAGAGTCGAACGCCCTGCATGTCGCGCGGCAGATCGCCCAACCGGTGGTACCCGCCTGGATAGCTCTTGACATTCAAACCGGCCACCCGAATCTCCGAGGGCATCCACGGCTCCAGAACCTGCAGTTCCTCGCCATCGGGAAGCCGTAACGCGATTTCGCTGCCGGGCTTTTCCACGGCTCTCTGGTTATTCTGGTCATAGGAGGCGAAGTGCTGCCAGTTCGCGCCCCCGTCTTCAGAGACGTAATAGAGGTAATTGCGAGGATAAGCATCCCCTCCCACACAGACACGCGTCATCAGGCGGCCGTTTCGAAGCTTGTAGATGCTCGGAAACATGAACTGGCCCCAGCGGCCTTCCTGACCAAACCCTTTTGACACTCTCGAGGGATGAGGCAAGTGGGCCAACTTGGCTCTATTACCTGCGATGTCGGCGGTCTTGCCCTGCGGCGCCCACA
>VFZK01000426.1 GCA_016871215.1 Acidimicrobiia bacterium
GGAAGCTGGAAAACCTCAGCAAGATGCTCGCGCTTCGTGTCCTTCGCGCTAACCGCGGATGGGAACATTACTGGCACAACCTACACGAGAAAGCAGCGTGAACTGACTCGCACCTTTAATTGCACCCCGAAGAGATCTTCAGGTTTATCATCCGCGTTTGAACAATCTCTACCACCTTGGCGGTTTCCTGGTTATCGACAAGCCGGAAGGCATGACCTCTCACGATGTGGTCCGGGCGGTGCGTAGGCAACTGCGGGTCCGCAAAGCGGGACATCTCGGCACTCTGGATCCAATGGCTACCGGGGTGTTGCCGATCGCGGTAGGGAAAGCCACGCGGCTGGTCGAGTTCCTGAAAGGTGGCCGCAAGGTTTACAACGGCAGCATTCGCTTGGGATTTTCGACCGACACCTACGACCGTGAAGGCGTGCCTACGTCGGCTGCGGTGGCGCCTGCGGTAACGCAAGAGCAGCTCGCCTTTCACGCGGCAAGAATGCTCGGCGAACATTCGCAGATGCCGCCACCCTTCTCTGCAAAGAAGCTTCAGGGGCTGCGAGCCTACCAGCTGGCACGGCAGGGGAAGCCGGTGCACCTGGCGGCCTGCTCAATACACATCGACGATCTGAGCTTGACTTTGTCGGCAGCCGCGCACGGTGAAGTCGAGTTCACGATCTGCTGTTCGGCAGGAACCTACGTCCGCTCGGTAGCGCATGAGCTTGGACAGAACCTCGGATGCGGGGCGCACCTCACCAGGCTTCGCCGCTTGCGCTCGGGCGAGTTTCCCATCGAGCAAGCCATCTCTCTATCGGACCTTCGACCGGAAACGGTCGCGGACTTGTCTCTCCGCCTCATACCTTTGGAAGGGGTCTTGACGGAGTACCCTACACTCCAAGTGACGCGCGAGGTCGAACCAAGCATCGCGGTGGGGAAGGTATTTTCATGCGCAAGACCCATGGGGCGGCCGGCAGTTGGCGAAGCGTTCTGGCATCGGGTGCTCTCTTCAGATGGGCGGCTCATCGCGCTGGCCAAGCCAGTTGTTCCGCCCGCCGACACCGGGCGAACCCCTTCAAGTAGCCTGCTCTGGCATCCCGTCATTGTCCTGATCGCAAAACAAGGCTCCTGAAGATGTTGGGAGATTCGCAAGCTTCGCTTCCGGAACGATCCGACTGTGTTTGTGCCGAGTCAGCCCTCGTCCACGCGATGGATCTTCATCATGTTGGTAGCGCCACCGACATTCATGACGCCGGCAACGATGACGACCGTCTCGAGGCGTGTGGCCAGTTGCTGCTGGATGAGGATGCGATCGGCAGCCCGAATCAGCGTGTCGGAGTCTGCCACGTAGTCCATCGTCACTGGAACGACGCCGCGCAGTAGGCTGAGACGGCGATAGACTTCCTTGCGGGGTGTGAACGCCAAAATCATCGGGTTGGGGCGAAGGCTCGACAAGATGCTGGCAGTGGCGCCCGACTCAGTGAACACAACGATCGTCTTGGCACCGAGTTGGTGTGCGGCGCTGATGGCAGCCCGGCATACGCTGTGGGCAAAGGTTGGTAAATAACCGGTGGCACGCCGGTCTTCCTGAAAACGGGAAGACTTCGAAGAGGCTTCCGTCCATTCGGCGATGCGATTCATCGTGCAAACGGCCTCGACAGGGAACTGCCCGCTCGCAGTTTCTGCCGAGAGCATCACGGCGTCCGTTCCATCGAGGATCGCGTTGGCGACGTCGGAGGCCTCAGCTCGTGTGGGGTGGGGATTGTGCGTCATGGACTCGAGCATCTGAGTCGCGGTGATCACGGGTTTAGCCGCTTTGATCGCCGCCGCGATCAGGTCCTTCTGAATCAAAGGCACCCGCTCCGCGGCCACTTCGACTCCAAGGTCTCCCCGGGCTACCATGATGCCATCCGCGGCGGCCAAGATCTGATCAATGTCCTCGAGTGCCTGCGGTTTCTCGATCTTGGCGATGATGGGAATGGAGCGCTGCTGGTTGTCGAGGCTGCGCACCATTTCACGAGCTTTGTTCACGTCGTCGGCCTGCCGGACAAAGGAAAGCGCCAGGTAGTCGAGCTGGTTGCGAACGGCAAAGGCGATGTCAGACCGATCCTTCTCCGTCACCGCAGGTACCGACAACTGGGAATCGGGGAAGTTGACCCCCTTGCGATCTTTGAGGAAACCACCAAACGCCACGCGCGTCACCACTTCCGTTGGTGTGACGGACTCGACCCGCAACTCGATTAACCCATCGTCGACGAGAATGCGTTCTCCGGCCCGAACTTCCTCCGGCAGGGCCTTGTAAGAGATGCTGGCGGCCTCTCTGGTGCCTTCCATTTCCGAGTTGGTCAAAACGAATCGCTGGCCAGCCTCCAGCTGCACAGGTTCACCACCGCGAAACGTTCCCAGCCGGATCTTTGGGCCTTGCAGATCGGCCAGAATGGCGGACGCACCCGGCCGGTGCGCCGACAGATCCCGAATCGAATCGATCACCTGCTGATGCCCGGCTTGGTCACCGTGGGACATGTTGAGTCGAAACAGGTCGACTCCTGCTTCGAGAAGCGCGTGGAGTTTTTCTGGAGTGCGGGAGGCTGGACCGATGGTTGCAACAATCTTGGTTTTTCGCATGACGGGCCGCTACCGGGCAAAACTTGGCAAGGGCAGCCCGCGAAGCACGGTCGAAATCAGGAAACGCCATACGTAGCGCGGGCGTAGATGATAGGAAACATAAGCTTCTTCTCGCAACTGGTGCAGCTGCTCGGAAGTCATTGTCGGGTGCGTGTAGACATTCGTCCACCCGTTAAACTTCTCCCAGTCTTCTTCGAAAATGTGATCCTTCAGCGATTCGTAGAGCAGAGTTCCCGGATAAGGGGTGGTCACCGTAAACTGGATCGCAAAAGTGTTCAGCTTCTTCGCATAGGCAATCGTCCGCCGCACTCCTTCGACTGTGTCGTTCGAGAGGCCCAGAATATAGTTGGCGATGACTCGAATGCCAAGCCGGTGGCACAGATCGATGATGGCCTCTTGCTGCTCTTTGCCGGGCGCTTTGCGGAGGTTTTCCAGCAGCATTTCCTCGTTGGCCGACTCGATGCCGATTTCCAGGGAGCGCAGCCCAGCCCGGTGCAACAAGCGCAGCTGTTCCTCGTCCAGCTTGTCGGTTCTGGTTTCGATGCCAAATCGAATGTTCAGTCCCTTAGCAAGGATCCGATCCGCAATCTTCATGGCCCGCGCCCGATGAAACGTAAACATCGGGTCGCGGAAAGAGATGCCACGCACGCCGTAGCGACGAACGAGGTACTCGATCTCTGCGACCACATTGTCTGCGTGTCGGACACGGTACCGCGAGTTGACCAGGTAGGGACAATAGCCGCAAGTATAAGGACAGCCACGGCTCGAGAGCATTGGCAGCGTGATGCCGCGGGCCGTGATAATCGAGTACCTGTATCTGCGAAGCGCAAACTGATCCCATCGGGGAAACGGCAGCTGGTTCAGATCTGGGACGAAACCTGCGTCGACTACCCCCGAAGGGATTTGTCCTCTGACCAAATCCGCAGCAATGTTCTCTATTTCGCTCTTGACGACGAAATCGCCTGCCTCGCGGTAGAACTCTGGCATAGCCGCAGCGAAAGTGCCGAAAAATCCTACCTTCGCACCAAACCGCTGGCGAGCTCGCTGGCCGAGTTCTCTTTCATAGTTGCAGTCGGTGATCGACGAGGCGATCAGATAGAGGTCTGCCGGTTCGAGTTCGTTGTGTTTGATGACCACGCGGGCACCGTGCGCTTCGAGAATCGCTTGCAAGTAGGCCGCCGTGACACTGGGGATGTTTGCAATCCTGCGTTTAGCAATCTCTAAGAGGCGGGCAAACCAAGAGTTGCCCACGGTGAACACGGTTCCATACCCCCCGGCAACATCTTTCAGGGTACAGTTCCTGTGACGCGACGCCGAAAGTACAACAACTTTCATTCTGTTCTGGATGCCTTTCAGAAAAGGTCAAACGAGGGCGGCTATGGAGTTGATGAGGGGTCCCTTGAATCGAGCATCGAAGACTCGGGTCGTACCGTGCGAACGTAACTTAGCGTCAGGCCAAAGCCCTGTCAAGAAATCTCCTGGGTTCCACAGCCCGAAAGCATTGACGGCACTGGAGCTGCATCAAAGCCGTCGTTCCCGCTGTGGCCATCGGGTCCGTGGACAACTCAGTTGCACGAAAGCAGCAGCCCGTCTGCATGAACTCTACGGTTATGCGCGATGAAACGAGAATTTCGTTCTCTCTTCGGCGCGACACGGCAGCAGGATAGGGGTAGGGAGAGCGTGCTGCTCCCCCTCCCTCCGAACCGTACAGGCGGGTCTCCCGCATAAAATGTTGTCGACCACTAGTGTCCAACTATAAGTTGAATAGGTTCAGTTGTTTGCTCATAGGCCGCTGAGCAGGTGCGGGCTCAATCTCTGAAAGTACCTGTAAAATCAGCCTTCTTTCGAACAAAGTCAGACTCAGAAT
>VFZK01000427.1 GCA_016871215.1 Acidimicrobiia bacterium
GAGCAGATGGCCGAGCACATCACGGCCGCGCTGCGGAGTGTCCCGGCCGCGGTGTCCGAAGTGGTGGCTCGTGCCGATGCGGGGTTTTACTGTAAGGAAGTGGTGGAAGCGATTGAGGGATTAGGCGACCGCTACAGTTATATCCTCAGCGCCGACCAAAAGTATCTGCCCAGTCTTGGTGCATACAATTTTATGCACCAAGCACCAAACCAAAAGGCTGATTCGGTGCATAATTTGGGTACCAAGCAACCATCGAGTGTTGCGCTTCGAAATTGAATCCACGGTTTCCTAACAGCAAGATAAGGAGGCGTGATGAGAAATCACCTATTATTCCGCATTGCGATAGTCCTAGTCGCGGTTTGCTTTTTTAGCTCCGCGGGCTACTCCCAAGTCACGACGGCAACCATCTACGGCCGCGTACTCGATCCTTCGGGTGCGATCGTCCTCGGCGCCAGTGTCACTGCCACAAACGAATCGACCAGTGTGGGTCAGTCTGGCGTTACCAACGACCGTGGCGAGGTGACCATTACGTTCCTGCCGGTGGGCACCTACACGATTTCGATTCAGGTTGCCGGCTTCAAGGCCTACAAGGAAACGGGCCTCGAGTTGGAGGCTGGACAGAAGGTGGATCGGACCTTCAACTTAGTGCTTGGGGAGGCCACCGAAACCGTCACGGTGACCTCCGAAGCGCCCCTTTTAAATATGGTCAATGCGCAGCAGGACATCCGGCACGGTGAGCTGCAGATCAAAGAACTCCCGCTCATCAAACGGGACTACACGCGCCTGCTGACCATCGGAACCGGCACCGATGTCCGAGGAGATGAAATTCGCATTAACGGTCTGGCCGGAGCCGGATTCACCGTAACGGTGGACGGCACAGACGCCGCCGGAACTTCCGAATACGCTTCACTCTACAACGGATACGCCCCGACGCTCGGGGCGAGGGGAGTGAGTATCGACGCCATCGAGGAAGTGCAGATTTCCAAGAATATCTTTTCGGCGGAGATCGCCAATAGCCTGGGCGGCAACATCAACCTCACAACCAAAAGTGGAACCAATGAGTTCCACGGCACGCTTTTCGAGAATTATCAGGCCGGAAGGCTGCATGCGCGAAACCAGTTCGCTTCGACCAAACTACCGCTGACCTTCAACCAGTTTGGCGGAACGCTTGGCGGCCCGATCTTAAAGAACAAGATGTTTGCGTTCGGTTCGTATGAAGGGTTCAGGTTGTCGGAATTGCGGGTCCTCACGGGCAGTGTGCCATCGCAGACAGGCCGCGATATCGTCACGGCCGCGCTGCCGGACATGAAAGCGGTCTTCGATTTCTACCCTCTTCCCACCTCACCCGTGGCGGCGGGCGCGCTCGAGGGCTTCTACTCTGGTGCGGGCGCCCTCAAGGCGAGAGACAACTTTCTGCTCACGCGTTGGGACTATCACTTGAACAGCGCCAATCTGGTGTCGGTCAAGTACACCCGGGCCCGGCCTTTCCAGGATCAGCCCGGCCTTCCGTGGGGAAGTGGCGTGGTGCGGAATCATATCGCCGACCGCGTCACCGCTAGTTTCAATCACATCGCGTCCAACTGGAGTACCGAGTCCCGGTTCGGCTTCAACAAGAACAATGCTTCACGCAAATTCAAAGGCTGGGACATCCGCTACCCGGCGACCAAGGCTGCCGGCATCGGTTGCGCGTTTATGCCGTGTAGTTTCGTCGGCGATGCGCTGATTCCCGACGGCCCGATCATCAGCGGCGAACAGGTGATTGCGCTGACGAAAGGGCGCCATTCCATCAAAACTGGCGCGATCTTCGACTATCGCTGGGTTCGCCGCAGCGATGAAACAACCTCCAGCGCCACGTTCACTTCTCTGGCAGACTTGCTGGCCAACGATCCCGCGTCGGTCTCGGTGTTTTTCGGAGTGAAACAGTTCGAGCTAACCCGATGGATGCTTGGGGGATTCATTCAGGATGACATTCGGTTGACTCCCAACCTGACGGCGAGCGTGGGGATGCGGTACGACTATTGGTCGGTACCGAGGGAACGCGACGATCGGATGTTCAATCGGAACGGCCCTTTTGGAGCGCTGCTTCCAACGGATCACATGCATGATGCCGACTATCTGAACCTCGGTCCCCGCGCGGCTCTAGCATGGACCTTCGACGGAAAGACAGTCTTGCGCACCGGGTTTGGAGTCTTCGTTAATCCTCACACTTTTTACGGGCCAGTGGAGACAGTTGCGAACAGTCCCTATACACCTCGTCAGGTCGGCCTCACCCGGCTTGAAGCCAGAGAATTCGGAATCAAGTGGCCGGTAGACAATGCAAAGTTTCGACCGATCCTCCAGAAGCGATTTGAAGAGACCAAGCGGCTGCTGGGAGACGTGATCAATCCAGACTACCCCAACCCCTACAGCATGCAGTGGACCCTCGGTCTGCAGCGCATGTTGCCCGGCGACATGGCCGCTGAGGTGTCGTATGTTGGCACGCGTGGCGTCAAGTTTCAGTACCTCCGCACGGTAAACCAGATCGATCGCGTGACCGGGGTACGGCCGAATCCCAACTTCGGAAGCTTCCGCGTGTACGACACCGCGGAATCCACCTCCTACCACTCGATGCAGCTATCCCTCAAGAAGCGGTTCTCGCGAGGCCTCAGTTTCGATGCCTTCCATACGTGGGCAAACAACATGTCTTTTGACCGCGGCGGTCTGCTGCTGGGAAACGGTCCCCAGGATAACAACAACCTTTCTTTGGAAAGAGGACCAATTGGGGTTCGCCATCGGTTTGTGTCTGACGTGGTTTATGAGCTACCTGTGGCCAGGAACTCAACGAGTCGCGCCCAGCGGTTGGCGTTGGCTGGCTGGCAGGTTAGTGGGATCTTCAACGCCCAAACCGGCTCGCCGCTCATCATCACCCAACCCAACGCTCTGACAGGACTCCACCGGCCGGACTTCATCGGTTCCAGCTTCAAAGCTGCAGTGATCAACGACGGCTTGCAGTATTTGGATCCCAGGGCATTCGCCAGAGTGCCGGTCATTGCATTCACAGGCGCCACAGTGCGCCCTGGAACGCTCGGACGAGGCGCCCTCGAAGGGCCGGGCTCGTGGATCCTGGACCTCTCTTTGGCGAAGAACTTGTACCTCACCGAGACGATGCGATTGCAGATCCGCACCGATATGATCAACGCGTTGAACCACACCGCTTACAGCGGTATCAATACGAATATCACCTCGGCGCTGTTTGGGCGAGTGACATCCACGCTGGGCGCTCGACAGATTCAATTCAACGTGCGCCTCTCCTTTTGAGGTGGCTCGGACGATCGCTCGGCTCAATGTCCGAGACAACTAAAATGCTTGGGCGGCACTCCCGACGCTCGGGGCGCCCGGCGAGCTCAATTGCGCCAAGGAACACCAAAAGCTCAACATCGGATTCTCAAGACGAAAAAACACCACATCCTTGTCTGCAATGGCTTGCCTCAAGACGTGCAGCGCCAACAGGCGAAACGGATCTTGAACCGGTACGCTGTCGACTGGCTCAATAGCAGAAAACTCTAGCTCGTTCATTAAACATTCTCTCCACCTCAGCTGCTTTTTTCGGCTGAGGCTTTGTTTCCTTTCCCTTTTCCTTTTCCTTACCTGTGGGCAACAGGGCAAGGACACATTCCAGCGTTTGACGCAGCTGCTCCGATCTCGCCAGCCGATCGTCCTCGACCTCATCCCTTCCTCTCAATCACCCTGATCGGGAGGTATCCATCGATCTGAGTTCAATCAAATCTCGGCACCAGACCGGTTGTGTCGCCCCGCCACCGTCTGCCCACCGATGGATGCAGCTTGAGACGGTAAACAACTACCCCAGCCGTTTTGGCGAGCCTGAGCGAGCTTGCACGGGTCTATCGAGAGGAAGGGCGGCTCTCAGAGGCAGAGTCTCTGACCCGGCAGGCCATCCAGACTCTCGAGAAGGCTGTGGGAAGCGAGCACCCCGACCTTCCCCCATTGTGGAACAATCTTGCCGATGTCTACCAGGCACAGCACCGCTATGCGGAGGCAGAATCTCATTACAGAAAAGCCCTGGCCACCAACGAAAAACTCTTGGGGCCCGAGCATCCCGATACGGGAAGAATCATCAACGGTCTCGCAACCCTATACTTCGAACAAAAGAACTACGCCAAGGCCGAGGGCCTGTACCGGCGAGCGATCGCCATCAAAGAGAAGGCCCTCGGACCGAACCATCCTGCCGTGGCGACCACCTTGAACAACCTGGGCCAGATATTTCTGTTGGAGCGCCGGTACGCCGACGCCGAGCCGCTGTTTCAGCGCGCCCTGCGGATTCGAGAGACTCATCTGGGAAAGGAGCATCCTGACGGATCTTCCTCGTTGAGTTTGAAGTAAAGTGATTGGATTTTCAAGCAGAAGGAGGGTTTCAGGCACTGCTTTGGTAGTCATGTATAGAGCGTTAGTTGTCTTGACTTTTGGGTATTATTGCT
>VFZK01000428.1 GCA_016871215.1 Acidimicrobiia bacterium
TTACCACCATGCCAAGTTGCATCGGGACTGGCGTCAGGCTCACGATGAGGGGTTTCATCTGAACTATCTTCCGCCCTACAGTCCCGATCTGAATCCGATTGAGCGGGTCTGGAAACTGACCCGCAAGCTGTGTATTCACGATCAATACTTCGCTCACCTCAACGAAGTGGTCCAAGCCGTAGAGGCACAATTCGAGCAGTGGAAGCTTGGCCACGAGACGGTCCGCAGGCTGTGTGCGATTTAAGCGATTCTATTCGCATTATACTTATGTCCGTGTGTATAGATCAACACAGCTCTTCCCTATCCCAATTTATCTTGGACAGCAGTGGTGGTGCACACATGGCGCAGTTTGTCATGTGTGCGTACGGTACGCATACATTGCAAAAAGCACGATGTATGCGCCACCCGAAGAGACTTAACAAAGTAATACTAGTCGGACAAGGGTTCGAGTCTACTGCGGGCGAGCTTCTTCCAGTTTGAGTGCCACAATACGAGTGCGGCTTCGGGCGCCTCTCGAATTGCCCACCAACAGCATGAGCGAATCGTTGGCGCGAAATCCGGCAATCAACTTCTGATACTCCAGCAAGGACCGAATGGGATGGCGGTTGATCTCTAAGATCACGTCGCCGACAGACAAGCCCGCATCGGCCGCAGGGCTGATGGGATCGATTTCCACAATGATCACTCCTGATCCCTGGGCGCGATAGAGGCGCCGGTGCTGGTCGGTGAGTTCTTGGACAGAGACGCCTGCCCGGCCCATTCGCGGCGTGGCATCGACTGGGGGAGCTTCGAGCTCAGGGCGCAGTTCGGTTTGAGCTGGCGCCGGCCGTTCGCGAATCTCGGCGGAGAATTCGACTGGCTGGCCGTTGCGAATTCCCTTCAGGGTGACATCTTCACCGGGTTTCGCTTTTGCCACCTTGCGTCGGAAGTCGTCTTTGTCGAGCACAGGCTCGCCTGCGATTTCCGTGATCACGTCGTAGCGTTGAATGCCCGCTTGCTGTGCTGCCGAGCGGGAGCTTACTTCCGCTACCAGAATGCCCTTCATGTTCGTTAGCTGGAGAACATTGGCGTGATTCTCGGTGATGTCTTCGGGTGTCAATCCCAAAAAACCGCGAACCACGCGGCCCTGGCCCGCCAGTTGGTGAACAATCTCCCGGGCGAAATTCACGGGTATGGCGAAACCAATGTTACGGCCTTTGGTGCTGATGGCCGTCGTTATGGCTACAACCTCACCCCGGGCGTTGAACAACGGTCCGCCGCTGTTGCCGAAGTTGATTGCCGCGTCGGTTTGGATGTAGCGCTCGAATGGGTGTTCGTCGATCCGCCGGTCTTTGGCGCTGACGACGCCTACGGTGACAGAGTGCTCGTAGTTGTAAGGATTGCCCACCGCCATCACCCAGTCGCCCACGCGCAGTTCGTCCGAGTTGCCAAGCCGGGCAGCTTCCAGTCGGCGATTGGGCCGGATCTTCATTAGAGCCAGGTCTGTTTCCGAGTCGGCTCCGACCAAGTCGGCGGGATATTCGGAACCGTCCGACAGACGTACAACGATCTGCCGGGAGTCGTCGATCACGTGTTGGTTGGTGACCACGAGACCTCGGCTCTCAAAAATGAAGCCTGAACCATAGCCCAGGCTCTTGCGCTTGCTGCCCTCTTCTTCGGGGCGCAGGGGGTACCAGAGGTCCATATCCTCGTGCACGCGATTGAGGTCAACGATTTTGGTGGAAACAACGCTGACCACCGATGGGTTCACCCGCTGCGCCACCTCAGCGAATGACACCTGGTCTACCGAACTTGTGTTCAGGCGTGCAAAGGGACTGAAGTGTCTGACTGAAAACGGGGACAGGCTGCCGAGAAGGAATCCAGCCATCGCAGACAGAGCGACTACCAGCACCCATTTTATCCAGCGGCTTTCGATGTGCATTGCAGCAAACTCTCCTGCAGAGACGAAACCTCCGCCTCAGGACGGGTCACCAACAGGCTTGGCAACGGTCGGGCTGGTTCGTACACTCTAACTTTATCACCCAATGCATCGACACTCTACCGCTCAGTCATACCATATTCTTTCAGCTTGGTCTGCAGCGTACGGAGGCCAATTCCCAGCAGCTGGGCTGCCTTCGCTCGATTGCCGCCCGTTCGTTCGAGCGCCTGCAAGATGGCCTGCCTCTCGATGCTGTTCATGTTCAGCTCTTCGAAAAGGCCCAAACGGGTGGAACTCGGAAACCCGTTTGCAGCGGGTTGTCTCATCTCGAGCGGCAGATCCGCGAGCTGCAGGAGCGGCTGCTTCGAAAAGACGACCAAGTTCTCGATCAAATTCTTAAGCTCGCGGACGTTTCCGGGCCAAGGGTAGCGTACCAGGGCTCGCAACGCCTCTTCGGATATCGACAGAGATGGACGCCCATGCTCCGCGGAAAACTGAGTGAGAAAATGCCACACGAGCAGGGGAATGTCTTCGGTTCTATCGCGCAGAGGCGGCATTACCAGTGTGACGACCTTAAGCCGGTAATAAAGGTCGGTACGGAACTTCTGTTGTTGCACGGCCAGCGCTAATTCTCGATTGGTCGCGGCAATCAAGCGAATATCCAGAGTCAATGGCGACGAGCCGCCCACGCGCATGATTTCGCGGGTCTCTAGAAAACGCAGCAGCTTCACCTGCATCTCCAGCGGCATCTCGCCAATTTCGTCCAAAAACAAGGTTCCCCGGTCGGCTAGCTCCAGTTTGCCGAGCCGCCGCTCGACGGCTCCCGTAAAGGCCCCTTTTTCGTGCCCGAACAACTCGCTTTCCAACAGTGTCGGGCTCAGTGCTGCGCAGTTGAGCGGCAGAAAACTCGCCCCGCTTCGAGGACTGGACGCATGGATGGTTTGAGCAGCCAGGTCTTTTCCGGTGCCGCTCTCACCCAGCAGCAAGACGGTCGAACGGGTGGGAGCGACGATGGTGATCTGTTCCTGCAGCCGCTGAATCGCAGCCGACTTGCCGACAATCGAACTCATCCCGCCCGCAGCGATCTGGCGTCTGAGGAAGCGCAGTTCATTCTCAGGGCGGCGCTTTTCCAGGATCTGCCGCACCCGCTCTCGCAGTTCGAACAGGTCGAGAGGCTTCAGAATGTAATCGTCAGCGCCCGACTTAAGGGCTTCGACTGCAGTCTCGACCGTGCCATGGCCCGTCACAATCAAGAACCCTGCCTCTCGATTGACGGCACGGACTTTTCGGAGCACTTGGATGCCATCCACTCGGGGCATCTTCAGATCGGTGACAACCAAGTCGACATCCTGCAACGCTTCAAGATTCTGAACCGCCGCCACGCCATCTTCGAAGCTGGAAACATCGTAGCCGACCTTTTTCAAAGCCCGGCAAATCGACGCCAAACTCTCGCTTTCGTCATCGATTACGGCGATGCGATCGGTTCGATGACTCTCGGCACTCACTCGCGCTCCTGACTTTCCTTCTCGGCGATCTTGTCGAGAAGCTCTTTCTTTTTGGATCGCACGACTTGCGCCTTGGGCGCCTTCACAGCCAGCCGGCTGAGCCGCTTCACATGCTTGACGACGTTGAATGTCTTCTTTGCCATCGCGTCGAAGCCTCCAATTCATGATACGACAACGGCTTTGTAACCGACAATCATTGCCTGGAGGGACGCAGTGACGCTCATACGCTTGTAGTGCCGCACGCCTGTGCGGCCATGGGATGGAGCGCTTCGCTCCACCCCATGGCGAATGGCTGCAATCCCTCCGGTTGCCGGCATCGCTGGAGGCCGGTGTCGCGTAACATGGGCATCTTCCCCATGTCTGAAGTTTCTTTCTCCACTTCGACGCCCGCATGGGCAAGATGCCCGTTCCACGAGGCACGGGCTTCAAGCCCCTGCAGCCGTCGCTCCCGCAGAAGCGGGAGCCTAGGAGGGTTGGGGCTGTTCTTCAAGGATCGGTGCACATAGGAAGGCTGGACTTCCGCCCCGCGCTTTCCCGGGCGCAAGCTTGCCTTGAAGCTTCTAGATTGTTCTCCCTCAGCTTCCCAGCGAGTACGCTGCGCTGAGCCAGGAAGTCGGCGCTGGAGATCATGAGGACCCTTCTTGGTCTTCCGCTACCAGCTCTAGTATTACTTTGTTAAGTCTCTTCGGGTGGCGCATACATCGTGCTTTTTGCAATGTATGCGTACCGTACGCACACATGACAAACTGCGCCATGTGTGCGCCATCCAAAGTATCAATAGTTGGGAAAGTACCAGCACTAAGTGGTCTCTGCTGCATACTTAGTCTCAGCAAGTTGGAAGAAAGACAGAATCAGTTGACGAGAGCGCTGACTCGAAAGCAAGATTGAAAACAACGCCGCTTTGAACTCCGCCTTGGTGGCCACAAACCGTTTCGCCAGCCGCGCCTTGGCATGGTTCCAGACCTGTTCGTCCGGGTTGAGTTCCGGAGCGTAGCTGGG